>JBFHFW010000281.1:0-1875 GCA_041583395.1 Alphaproteobacteria bacterium | reverse complement strand
GTCAAGACAGCAATGGGATATGAATTTGTATCCACCATCATGACGGCTGCGCTTGTGCCGGTTGTATTTTATGCGATTTACCAAAGCTGGGGCTTTAAAAAATGGTTTATAACCTCGGCTATTCTAGGGGCCTTTTGTCTGATCGGGTTTTTATCAGCTTTTGCGTTCCATTGGCATGTTTTAGAAAAGGCCGGTTTAGATCCTGCGCAGGTAATACAGGGGCGCTATGAAGCGCGTGCGCATGGCGGTGATACATTAAGAGATACAGGCGAAATTTACCGCAGTACTCAGGCATCATTCCTAAGTGTTTTAGGCGGTTATTTGATTTCTCCCAAGGAGCTTTCGGTACCGCAAATTTTACTAATGTTTCCTTTTTTGTGGTGGTTGATAGGTTATTTAAAAACGGGACGTAGGGCTATTCTGGCAGAGGACAGACGCTTATGGGATGCGTTGGCATCTTCCATAGGGGTTAGTTTTATTGGGGGAGCCAGTATGCTTTTTATTCTTAAAGGGCATGCATATATCCATGGTTTTGATATTGTGATTTGGATGATTCCGCTAAATCTGTTTCTTTTTACATTTTATGCGCTACGATTGAGCAATTGGCGGCAAGGTGAACATGGTGCTTAATAGGTCTGGTATGTATTTGTGTTGTTCTTTTGAAATTCAAGGTTAAAATAATGCATATAAAAATCAAAGGGATACATGGGTGTGTGTGGAAATTGTAATTTTTTTAAAGAGAGTTGATAGTAAAACAAATTTAGTTTTTTGAGGAAGTGATATGCCAGAACCATATAAAAAAAATATTTTTGTGTTGTTATGTTGTTTTAGCTTATCAATGATTTCACCGGCGCAAGCTGACGAAGATATTGATACTCTTCTTGGCTTGTCTCTGGAAAGATTGATGAACATTAATGTATCGGTTGCCTCGAAGAGACCGGAAAAAATATCCGAGGCACCAAGTATTGTATCTGTTATTACCAGACAGGATATTGAGCGCTATGCGGGACAGGATCTTTTCGATGTTATAAGACGTCTTCCAAATCTTGATATTCATATGCTGCCCATTATGCCGACAGGTGTAGGGCCAACGATCAGGGGGCAACATCCTTCTGGTGCCACGAATCGTGTTTTAACTCTTCTAGATGGCCGTCCTGTGCGTGAAAGCCAGCTCGGTGGATGGGATCAGGCGTTTTATCGTAGCTTCCCGCTGGAGAGTGTTGAGCGCATAGAGATGATCCGTGGACCTGGTTCTGCGCTTTATGGAACGAACGCATTTTCGGGCGTGCTGAATATTATTACTAAAAAGGCTGACCAGGTAGAGAATCAGGGAAGCTACATGTCGGCTGGATATGGATCATTTGCTACAAAAACAGGGCAAGCATCCTACCGTACATATAATGAAGAACATGATTTTGCCCTAACGGCGGCCATTAATTACCTTGATAGTGCAGGATGGGAATATGAGCTGGAGGATGTAAATAATGTCTTCGATGATGATGAGCTATCAAGAGATACGGTCGGCGGTTTCCTTCATGCCAGATACAAAAACCTGACAGTTTCAGGCTTTAGAGGGCAAACGAATAATAAATTCCAAAATGTTTTCTCTCGCTGGCCCTTTGGTGATCACAAACAACAAAGGGAGTTTTTAGAAGTAGGCTACGAACATCCTTTATGGGGGGATTGGAAAACCAACTTTCATGTTACCTATAACGGGTTTGAGAATAAAGCTGCTCAACCAACATCTATCAGCGATGAAAATAACTTCCACGATGTTTTATACGAGATCAGCGTCGGTGGATCGCTTTTTGATAGCCTCAACATTATTTCCGGCGTAACCTATGATGACCGTCAAGGTACATTGAAAGTAGGTTC
>JBFHFW010000280.1:0-1885 GCA_041583395.1 Alphaproteobacteria bacterium | reverse complement strand
CCAATGCGCACGCTCAGCGGACGGATATCCCGAAGAACCGTCTTTAAAGCGAGGTCATATTTTTTCTGATCTAATGCCATTTAATAATGTACTTGTCTCTTCAAACTAAAGCTCTACTGCCCCCGGAGAAAATCATCCGCCGACATTGGAACACCGGATTGAGGCGCGGGACTAGCAGAACCAAGCGGTGCACCCGTTGGCGCAACATAGCCTGTGTTTTGATAAGAGCCCACTTGTAAAACCGACCATATAAAAAACAACACGAAAAATCCGCCTAAAAACATCAGGATCTTTTTCCAAAGCTTAATAGGCGCCGTTATAACCACAGGCGCACCATCTCCCTTGGAAAAGAATTGCCCGTGCGCCTTTTCCAACGCTTTACTTGCTGCCATTAAACCCTCAAGCGCACCATCTTGCTTACTGAACGTTGCGATATCAACCACATCGCCTTTTGTAGGCTTCATATATAATGTGTAGCAATCATTCGCCGATGATTTCACCTCAAGCGCTGATGTCTTCGCATCATTCAAATCCATCTGCCATAGCGTTGGCGTTTGTGCCTTGGGGAAAGACAAAATCAATTTGCCATCGACAACACTGGCTGTGTTTTTATGCTTTGATTTTAAAAATATCATGCTTTTACTTTCTTTCTCTTGTTTTAAACGGCTTTTTTAACGCCGCGTTTTTTGCTGTTTTTATAATCCAGTTGCGGCACCGGACGCGCATTATCCGAAGCCATATAAGCGGCAATCATATCAACAGCATTTTGAATTTTGGGCACAGGAATCGGACGCTTTGTCCGGCGCTCGGATCGATAGTGATCATGTGCTCCCAAAGATTCAATATGTAACGATTCGCGCCCCAAATTATTAAGCGGATACCACAAGGCACGCTCATGCGCACGCAACCATACAAACTGCGCCGGTGCCAAAACCCCGCCTTCACTGCGCGCATACTCCAACGCCCCCAACAGCGCCGTTGTCACAAAAGCATGTCGATTGGCCGCCGCCAACGTTTTTTGCGCCAGATTTTTTGTCCGCAAAACCTCGCGTGCTTCCTTCAAAAGCTTCCTATCCCTCTTGAGCTGCAAGCCCTTTTGCGAATCCCAGCACATCGCCAAGCGCCCCAGCATTTCATCGGAACGATCACGCTTGCGGCTGGCCTTCAAGCAAAAAGCCGCCAATAAAATCTGCTGATAGGGTTTCAGATTTTTTGCCCCCTTCCAACGCCCCACCAGCTGCTTTTTAAAAGCCTTGGTCGCGGCGACCTTATCCACCTGACCATCAGGACAAGGAATTTGGTGGTAGGCAATCCATTCCTCGGGCCCCAAAGCCTCCGCAAAATCAGGCAATTCAGCCGGAACAGGAGAACCAGGTGGGCGCGGTGGCTGCTTGGAAGGATTAAAATGTATAAAAGGCGCAATAACCGGAAAATTATGGGATTGGCGTTCAATCAATCCCTCAAGCCCCAAAGTATCACGATATTGCGTCCGCGGTCCTTTGAAAATCGCCCACACCGCCCCAAGCGCCATCAACCCGCATAAAGGCAACCTGATCGGGTCCATCGCCATAATACTAAAAAGCACAAGATGCTCGTTCGTCAGATCCAGCGCCCTGATTTTTGGCATCTGGGCAAATATCTCGTGCCAGTTTAATGAACGGCTATTATACATGACGCTATAATCAAGCGGTAAAATCCACTGTAGCGGCCACATTTCCCAATAGCGCACCCACCGGATCACGTTGCGGATCTCGGTATCAAAGAAAAACCAGATCAACCACAAAATCAGCACAAAGATGATTCCGATGATTGCCCAGCCTATCGCGCTATCGTGAAGTGTATTTTTATCGTCTGACAAGAGTTTTAATTACCATAGCATTGAATT
>JBFHFW010000279.1:0-1887 GCA_041583395.1 Alphaproteobacteria bacterium | reverse complement strand
TAGCGTATCTTTATCTTCTTGATGCATCTTTTCGATGACTTGCCATGCCTGAAATTGATCATAGTGTAGCGCGCTTTTTTGCAAGGCCTCCATGGCAAAATGGTCTAAATCGCGTTCGTTGAGTTGTAATTGAATTTGGTATTGTTGTGGTTTTGTCATTTTTTGTTCTTATATTGTTGTTACGGGTATGTTAGTGCAGCACATTTTGTGGTGCCATAAAATTTCCTTATTGAATATAGGTATTATTTTTATAATACGTCTCTTTTTGCAAGAAATTTCTTAAATTTTTATTTCTTTTGATATTGTATTGACCTGTGAGCTTAGTTGATGTTTTTGAAGGCTATGAGTATGGATTCTAAAAATGTGAAATTTCGCGAAGCTGTCGAGGTGTTGTCTTATAATCCGGTGATGGATTTGCTGCGCTATGCACAAAAGCAATCTCTTGAGCGTGATGATATGATCCACTTGGTGCAGGGAGAGGGTTCTTTGGTGACGCCCGATTTTATTGCCGATGCGGCGAAATCTGCGCTGGATAATGGTTTAACATTTTATGCGCCGGTTTTGGGGCATGAGCTGTTGCGTGAAGAGATTGCGGCATATTATGAGCGGATTTATGGCTGTAAGGTGCCCAAAGGGCGTATTTTTGTTACAAGCTCCGGTATGACGGCGATGCATTTGTCTTTGGAAGCCGTGCTGAGTGATGGTGATGAGGTGGTTGCCGTTACACCGGTTTGGAAGAATTTACTCAGTGCTATTGCTTTGACGAATGCGCGGTGTCGTCCTGCACCGTTGGACTATAATGCCAAGACATGCGGTTGGTCGCTGGATCTTGAGAAGTTGTTTGCAACATGCGGGGAAAAGACAAGGGCTTTGCTGATTGTTACGCCCTCTAACCCAACAGGATGGGTGGCCAGTGATGACGAGATCAAAGCCATCCTCGAGTTTGCGCGTGCAAAGAACATCTGGGTGATCGCGGATGAGGTTTATGGGCGCATTGTTTATGAGGGCGTGCGTGCGCCCAGCTTCCTTGATCATGCACAAGAGGATGACCGCTTGTTGGTGGTGAATTCTTTTTCGAAAGCCTGGGCGATGACGGGGTGGCGTTTGGGCTGGATTGTGGGGCCACGGCGTACCGAACAACGCCTGCGTGATCTTGCGCTGTATGATAATATGGGGCCGAATAGTTTTATCCAGCATGGCGGGATTGCCGCTTTGCGTCAGGGTGAGGATTTTATCGCTGTGCAGATTAAGGACTGGCGCGCGCGCAGAGATATGGTTGTTTCGCGTCTGAACGCGATTGAGGGTGTTGAGTGCCCATTCCCCGAGAGTACATTTTATGCATTTTTCCGTGTCAATGGTGAGCCTGATTGTATTAAGTTGTGTAAGCGTTTCATTGACGAGGCTCGTGTGTCTTTGGCGCCCGGAATAGCCTTTGGTGAAGATGCGAAAGGTTTTATTCGTTTGTGTTTTGCTGTTGATGAGGCACGATTGAGTGAAGCGTTGGATCGTATTGAAAAAGTTTTGAAGGGGTAAATGACTATGCGTGGCTATTTTGGTATCGGGGTTGAGGGGATCAGCAAAGAGCAAAATGTGGGCACGATTGCGCGCTCGGCGCATGCTTTTGGTGCAAGCTTCTTTTTTACGATTGCACCGGATGTGAATATTGAGGCCATGCGTACAAGTGATACTTCGGATGCGTTTGATCATATGCCCTATCATGAGTATCACAGCGTTGCCGAGTTTGCTTTGCCGATGCAATGTCAGTTGGTCGGGGTTGAGTTGACAGCAGAGTCGATCGAGATGCCAAGTTTCCGTCACCCAACGCGCGCGGCCTACGTTTTCGGGCCCGAGATGGGTAATCTTTCACCTGAAATGCAGGCGCAATGC
>JBFHFW010000278.1:0-1902 GCA_041583395.1 Alphaproteobacteria bacterium | reverse complement strand
GGATTTATCTTCGCTGGGTTCATTGGAAATGCGCCCGCTGAAGCGCCCGGCCACACGCAAGCTCCAGCGATAGCCGATGAGGCCAAGGAAAGGTGCGGTAAGCATTGAAATAGCAACAGCAGCGATGAGCTGTTCGGTAAGTGCAAAGCCCAGCGCATTTTGTACAGGCGGCATGGCAAAGACCACAAGTGCAAATTCACTGCCCTGTGCCAGCATAAAAATCAGCTGTATAACGCGGTGCAGCGGGTTTCCTAAAATATAGACCAGCGCCCCGATGATCGCACCTTTGGCTGCAATCAAAAGAACAGCCAGCGCCAAAACGGTTAAAATATTATTGGCGATGTCGACCGGATTAACAATCATCCCGATCGAGATAAAAAACAGCGCCATCAAAAGTCCGCGGAAGGGACGAAGCTCGGTTTGCAAGAGCGTCCGAAACGGCGTTTCCGCAAGCACCATACCTGCTAAAAACGCACCAAGTGCTAGTGATAGCCCTGCACTCGCCGTAGCCAAACCTGTCATCATCACGATCAATAACCCCAAAACCGTGAACATCTCCGGATCGTTATAACGGGTCATTGCCCGTAAAAGCGGGGTCAGGATATATTGCCCGAGAATAAGAGCCGCAAAGAACGCCAGCACCGTCTTACCCAGTGTCAAAGGTATGGCAATGGTCAGATCAATGTCGGTACCGATGGAATCGGCAAAAATCAGCAAGAAGATGGCGGCGAGATCCTGAAAAATCAAAATGGCCTTGGCCGAACTGCCCACGGGCGATTCTGTTTGCTTTAAATCGGCCAGAATCTGCATCACCACAGCCGTTGAAGACAATGCCAGCGCCAAACCGCATAACATTGCCAGTGGCGCACTGACGCCGAAGACAAAGCTCATTGAAAAGCCGAGAATGAGGGCGCAGAGCAAAACCTGCAATGGCGCAAGACCAAAAAGATCCCGACGCAGGCTCCATGCGGATTTCATTGAAAAATGCAGGCCTATATCAAAGAGTAAAAAGACAACGCCAAGCTCGGCTAAAACATGGGTTGTGTGTGTGTCCTGAATGAGGCCAAGCCCATAAGGTCCCAAGAACAAGCCCGCGATAATAAATCCAACAACGGGGCTGATCTTCATGACGCGTGCCAAAAGAATGACCACAAATCCGGTGGCCAACAGCAAAACAGTCGGTAGGAGAATATCAAAGCCCTGCATGATAATTCAGTTTATCAGGCAGCTTCTATACCCGCAAGATGGCTTTGCTCATAGGTGCGGCATTTGCGCCAGCTCAAGATATGGAAGCCAATGCCCGCGGTGAGGTTAACACTGGCGATGGCGCAGAAAACACCTGTTACGCCATAAAGCGCATTGCCGATTATAACCGCAGGGATCATCAGAATAATCGCTTTGGTTACGATCATCACAAAGGAACGTTTGGGCATGCCCATCGCGTTAAAAGAGGATGCCCAGCAATAAACCAAAGCGCCTCCCGCATATGTGATCGGTACAATCAAAAAGAAAGTGCGCGTGATTTTTATAACCTCGGGGTCATTGGAAAATGCACTGGCGATCGGTGTTGCAAAAACACCGAGTATAAGCGCCACCATTAATGACCATACGGTACTAAATCCCATTGCCTGACGAATGGTCTTGTGAACGCGGTCATAATTCTCAGCGCCCCAATTTTGCCCGATAATGGGTGCCATACCCGTAGAGAGCGCAATCACAGCAATAATTGCAACGCCTTCAACCCGTCCGACAATACCAAAGGCCGCAACGGCCTCGGCTCCATGAATAGCCAGCAAAGAGATCGTAACCGCTTGTGCTATCGGCATAATGATATTGGTAAGACCCGCAGGGATTGCAATAACCAGTAGGCGCTTCATTGAATCCTTGAAATCATGGAGATGC
>JBFHFW010000277.1:0-1928 GCA_041583395.1 Alphaproteobacteria bacterium | reverse complement strand
TTGCATCATAAGGATTTTAACCTGTGACTTTAAATATTGCGATCCCTGCCGAGACACAAACACTGGAAAAGCGCGTTGCTGCCTCGCCTGAAACCGTTAAAAAGCTTGTGGCTATGGGCTGCACTGTGCATGTGCAAAAAGGTGCCGGCGCAGGGGCTTCTTTCACAGACCAAGCCTATAAAGATGCAGGTGCGAAAATTGCTGCAACGGCTACGGATACTTATAAGGGCGCGGATATTGTTCTTAAAGTCCAGGCCCCCACCGCTGCAGAGAGTAAAAACCTCAAAAAAGGTGCATTGTTACTGGCGCTGATGTCACCACATGCCAATGGGGCTTTAATTCAGGATTTGGCCAAAGCGGGCATTGATATTTTTGCCATGGAAATGGTGCCCCGTATCTCACGGGCACAATCAATGGACGTGCTGTCTTCGCAGTCAAACTTGGCCGGATATAAGGCCGTTTTGGATGCCGCGGAGCATTATGGCTCGGCCTTTCCGATGATGATGACAGCGGCCGGAACAGTACCTCCCGCCAAAGTCTTTATCATGGGTGCTGGTGTTGCCGGATTACAAGCGATTGCGACAGCTAAGCGTTTGGGTGCGGTTGTGACTGCGACCGATGTGCGCCCTGCCGCGAAAGAACAAGTAGAATCCTTAGGGGGCAGCTTTGTTGCCGTTGAAGATGACGAATTTAAGCAAGCCGAAACAGCGGGCGGTTACGCTAAGGAAATGTCGGCGGCTTATCAGAAAAAGCAAGCCGCCCTTGTTGCCGAACATATCGCCAAACAGGATATTGTGATTACAACGGCGCTGATCCCCGGACGCCCTGCCCCGAAGCTGATTGATGAGGCTATGGTCAAGAGCATGAAACAAGGCTCCGTCATTGTTGATATGGCGGTGGAGACTGGCGGAAATTGTGCCCTGTCCGAAGCTGGAAAAGTCGTTGAGAAAAATGGCGTAACACTTGTCGGACACCTCAATATGCCTAGCCGTTTGGCGGCAGATGCCTCTGCCCTTTATGCACGCAATATCTTGAATTTGCTGAAGCTCATCATTGATGACAAAGGTACGTTGGCGATTGATTGGGATGATGAAATCATTAAAGGCCTCGCGCTGAGCAAGGATGGGAAGGTTATTCATCCGGCCTTGAGCACTCCGGCAGAGAAGAAACCTGCTGCTAAAAAGGCTGCTGCTAAAAAGGCACCTGCGAAGAAAGCAACAACCGCCAAAAAAGCAGCGCCTAAAAAGACGGCTCCCAAGAAAACAACAACGGCTAAAACCACTGCAAAGAAAACAACCACAAAGAAGAAAGTGTCTTAAGACATGATTGATCAAAACAAAACTCTCAATGAAAGTGCTGCTGATCTTGCTGCCCGTGCGCAGGAATTGGCACAATATGCCAGTGAAGTGGCCGCCAACGCTGCACAAAATGGCATGGGCGCGCATGACAGCGGGTTCTTTATCACAGGCTTCACCGTTTTTGTGCTGGCTTGCTTTGTTGGCTACCACGTTGTGTGGCGCGTCACACCGGCCTTGCACTCACCGCTGATGGGTATTACAAACGCAATTTCCTCCGTTATTATTGTCGGTGCTGTGATCGCGCTTGGCACAGCGGATGCCGGCGGATTTTCAAAGCTCATGGCGTTTTTGGCTGTAACACTGGCCTCGGTCAATATTTTTGGCGGCTTTATTATTACGCGCCGCATGCTTCATATGTTTAAAAAGAAAGGAAGCTAAACACTCATGGCTGGTTTTGCTTATCTCGTTTCCTCTGTTCTCTTCATTCTAGCACTGCGCGGCTTGTCCCATCCCGAGAGCGCCCGTCAAGGCCTGACATTCGGTATGGTCGGCATGGCGCTGGCAATTGTGACCACAATTTTATCCCCTGCGGTTGGTGGCTTTGCGGTGATTGTACTCGGTATTGCCGTT
>JBFHFW010000276.1:0-1933 GCA_041583395.1 Alphaproteobacteria bacterium | reverse complement strand
GGAAAGTGACTTCCGCCCGCATTTCTTTGGCGGTGTGGTCAATGTTGTTTCACGCCTTTTCGATCATGTGCGCCCCGATATCGCTATCTTTGGTGAGAAAGACTATCAGCAGCTCTGCGTTATTCGTGAGATGGTTGAAAGCCTTAATCTGCCGATTGAAATTGTGGGCGCGCCGATTGCACGGGATGAATTTGGGCTAGCTCTCTCGTCACGCAATGCCTACTTGAACGCAGATGAACTACAAATCGCGCGGCAGCTCAATGTTATTTTGCGTGATAATCCCTCGCCTGAAGCCTTATTAGACGCCGGATTTGATAAAGTTGACTACATTACCCAGCGCGGGGGACGTGTTTTAGCCGCAGCATGGATTGGGAAGACACGATTGATTGATAATATGGCTCTATCCTAAAGCTTTTGATCCAAGATGGGCAAAGATTTTTGTACGTCTTCCTTTAACCAACGCTCTGTAATTTCTAGAAATTTACTGCCAATGCCGGGCTCTGTCATAACGTGACCGTTATCTGGAATAATGTGAAGATAGCTATTGGGGTAGACCGCATGCAACGCACGCGCATTTTCAACAGGACAAATCAAATCTACTTCCCCATGAATAATGTCGATGGAGGTGGTTTTTAACGCATCATTTGGTGTTAAAATGGATTGCCTGTTTTGTGCAACAAATTCGTGACGGGCAAAGTGAAAGAAAATTCGCGATAAAGGCAAACTTGCCTCCGGATTTTGTTCAATTGCCTTCAACCACTCATGATTAACGGTTGAGGTTGCAATAGAAGTATCCCATAGATCAAAACGCTTGGCCGCCTCTACAGCTTGATCATAATCATCACCTACTAACAGGTTATAATATGACACCAATAAGCCATTATTCCGCTCTTTTGCCGGAACAAGAGTTTGATACTGCGCAAAGAAATCGTCCCGCTTACGGTTGGCGCCGCCATCCTCGATAATATGTGCTGCACCCTCATCATCACCAAAAAAGATACCGCGTAACAAAAGACGCTCTGTACAATCCGGATGTTGCTGCGCATATAACAGCGCCAATGTTGAGCCCCAAGACCCACCGGCAACACTCCAGCGCTCCACGCCCAGATGCACGCGCAGTTTTTCAAGATCCTCAATCAAATCCTGAATTGTATTATGATCGACAGAAGCAGACGGTGTGCTTTTCCCTGCACCGCGCTGATCAAACATAATGACCCGATAGTGATCAGGATTAAATAAACGGCTTTCTTCAAAGCTGCACCCAGCCCCCGGACCGCCATGTAGATAGACCACAGCCTTGCCCTCAGGATTTCCGGCTTGCTCGTAATAAAGCGCATGCCCATTGCCAACTGGCAGAAGCCCTGTATCGAACGGAGAAATTGCAGGATATGGTTTCATATCTACCTTTTATTGTTCCTAAAGATACTATTATCCATAAACTTTAACACACTCTCTTGCAATAAAAAAAGCGGCCACAACTGCGACCGCTTTTAAATCTGTATGATCTGCTTAGGGCTTAACCCGCAACGGCGGCTTTAGCTTCTTCGTGTTCGCTTGGTACGAAGTCATCATTGAAGACGGGACCAGAGTCCTGACCTTTAGCGCTTTCGTCACGATCAACAAGCTCGATTACAGCCATAGGCGCGGCGTCACCATAACGGAAGCCCGCTTTCATGATACGGACATAGCCACCTTGGCGGTCAGCATAACGCTCGGCCAGTACATCAAACGCTTTGGCCACCATTTGCTCATCGCGCATGCGTGAGATGGCCTGACGGCGTTTTGCCAATGCTTTATCAGGATTAGCTGCACCTTGTTTCGCCATTGTGATGATTTTCTCAACATAGGGACGAAGCTCTTTAGCTTTGGGCAAAGTCGTTGTGATTTGCTCGTGCTTGATCAGTGAAGCAGCCATATTTGCCATCATCGCCTT
>JBFHFW010000275.1:0-1939 GCA_041583395.1 Alphaproteobacteria bacterium | reverse complement strand
TATCAAATTCGGGGATGAAGCCATGGACGTCATCACCCATAAAAACCGCGATTATTACCATCGCCATGACTTTAAATATAAGCTGGTGGCTTTGGCGGGTTTTGCGCTGCTTATCATCTGGGCGTATTATCATCTGATTGATTCACTGGGCGTGGAGATTCCAAAGCTATGAGACTATTACTGGTCGAGGATGACAAAAATCTAGGGCAAGCCACGGCTGAGGGCTTAAGAGAGGGCTATGCCGTTGATTGGGTTTTATCAGCGGAAGACGCCGGGGAAGCTTTGGCAACGACCGCTTATGCGCTGATTATTCTGGATATTAATTTGCCCGGTGTCTCGGGATTGGATTTTTTGGCAGATTTACGCAGGAACAAAAATCCAGTTCCTGTTTTATTACTGACCGCGCGTGATGCCACACGTCACAAAGTAGAAGGCCTGAATGCCGGTGCGGACGATTATCTAGTCAAACCCTTTGATCTGGATGAGTTATTGGCGCGTTGTGCTGCGCTGATCCGCCGCAGTCACGGCGATGCAAACCCCGTAATCACGCTTAAAAATTTGTCTTATGAACCAGCTAGCGGTCACTTAGAGCAAAACGGTAAACCAGTGAGCCTTTCAAAACGCGAGAGCGCCGTCTTCAACTGCCTGATTAATAATACAGGTCGTTACGCTTCCAAAGAGAAAATCACCGAAAGCATCTATGATTGGTCTTCAGAGGAAGTTGAAAGCAATACAATCGAGGTGCATATCGCGGCATTGCGCCGCAAACTCGGGCGTGATTTGATCAAGACACAGCGCGGTGTGGGGTATATGATCGAACAATGAAAAATTACTCACTTCGAAGTCGCCTGATTGCCCGCATTAGTCTCCCGATTATTGTTGCAACTCTGATGGCGTTGGCTCTGAGCTACCATTTTGCTAAAGAAGAAATTTCCGAAGTCTATGACGCGCAGCTTGTTCATTCCGCCAAAGTTTTGTTGCAATTGACCGAGCATGAAATCATGGAGGATGAAGGCTTTCATTTTGGCCTTGAAAATCCCGACCTTCAGCACCGTTATGAACGCAAGCTGGGTTTCCGGATATGGATGGGTAATGATCTGGTTACAAGCTCACCCAATGCGGAAGAGTTCGATCATTTTGAAGCGCCGCCCGGCTTTTCCAACCATATTTTAGGGAAGCATGAGTGGCGGTTTTTCGTCTTTCTTGATCCGGTGAAAAAAGTCAAAATCGAAGTATCCGAGCGCATGGATATTCGCTCGGAACTGATTGTTCAGTTGATGCTGTCTTTGGTTATTCCGGCGCTTTTATTCCTACCGGTGATTTTGGTGATTATCTGGGTGGGCGTGCGCAAGGTCTTAAGGCCGGTCATTGAAATCTCGGAGGATGTTAACCGACGCGGCAGTGATGATCTCTCGGCCATACGACAAAAAAAACTACCGCAAGAAATTGCACCGCTTGTGACAGCTTTAAACCATCTCTTCAAAAGGCTTGAGGAAAGCTTCAAGCGTGAGCGCGAATTTACCGATCATGCCGCGCATGAGTTGCGCACGCCATTGGCCGCGATGAAAACCCAGACACAAGTCTTGCTCAAAAAAGCAAAAAATATACCTGAATGCGCGGAAGGATTGGAAAATCTGCAATCCTCTATCAACCGTGCCACACATATGGTCGAGCAGCTTTTGGCGCTGGCTCGGCTGCAGCATGAAGAATTGTCGCTGGAGGAAACTGATCTGTCAGTGCTCTTGCTGGAAAGCGTGGCAGAGATCAAGTCACGCATGGACACAAAAAATATTGCTTTGACCACACAGATTGCCGAAGCCTGTATCATCAAAGCGCATGCTGATTCTGTGGGAATTTTGCTCGGTAATCTACTTGATAACGCCGTTAAATATACACCCGAAGGCGGGGCGATTTCTGTTTCCCTGACACAAAAGGGGCT
>JBFHFW010000274.1:0-1952 GCA_041583395.1 Alphaproteobacteria bacterium | reverse complement strand
TGATTTATATCGCGCAAAGGGCACGATCCCTGATGAAAAGCAAATCGAGCGAGTTGTGTCCGCGCTGAACGCGGTGATTGCTTTTTCCGAGAATTTTACGCCCGGCATTGATGAAATTGCACGCTTGAGTTCATTGCAAGCGAGCGGCGAAGCCGTGGATAAGCACCAGATTGCCGTGCAATATTTGCAAGCGTTGACCCCTGTTGTGAACGCCGTACCTGATGCGGATGTCGCAACGGATATTGCCAAACGCCTTAATGAACGTGCGAAAGATATCCGAACCAGTATCGCACCCGAAGCGAGTGGAGCGGAGGCCAGCCGCATAGAGCTGGGTATTTTGCGGGCGCTGGGACAAATTTATGCGGCGTGTTATGCAGAGCTTCCCGCGGGCAGCGATAGGGTCTGGGAAGCATTTAATTTGCGCAGTGAAGTGCTGCGGACACTTACGCACACAATGATCACTGGTGAAAAGAGCGCAGCAACGACAACAAATAAAGTGCCGGATCAAACACCGGAAGTTGCGCAGGCACCACCACCTGTGGCACCACCACCAGCAGCCGTGGCACCTGTGACACCGCCGCCGGAAGATAAACCTGCCGCAGGGGCAGAACCTCCTCCCGCCGCGCCGCCAGCATCATCAGAACCACCTGC
Source organism: Alphaproteobacteria bacterium (assembly GCA_041583395.1). GTDB lineage: Bacteria > Pseudomonadota > Alphaproteobacteria > Micavibrionales > Micavibrionaceae > UBA6929. The sequence continues at coordinate 1,301 of JBFHFW010000274.1, read as the reverse complement.
GCAACAAGCCGCCGCTAATCCGATGTCGATGTTTGCCAAGAAAAAACCCGAAGGCGAGGAGGCGAGTTCTGCACCGCAACCACCAGCTGCGCCCGTGGCGCCGCCCCCTGCGCAAGCTGAAACGCCCGCCGTTCCGGTCGCCCCGCCGCCCCCCCCTCCTCCTGTGGAACCGCCTGCTGAAAAAGCACCCCCCGCAGGCGATAGCAGTAATCCCATGTCATTTTTCTCCTCGAAACCAAAAAGTGATGACGAATAGGGAAAACAAGGTACACTAGGGTATCTTGTAATTAACCAGAGTTCATACGTGCGATGTCTGCTTCTACCGTTTTAGCTGCTTGTTTGATGCTCGCGTCACAGACTTATTCTGTGCCGCCGGCGGTGATGCTGGGCATTTACAAGGCCGAGGGCGGGCAAGTCGGGCAAGAGGTCAAAAACACCAATGGTTCTTATGATCTGGGGCCTATGCAAATCAATACGCTTTGGCTGCCGACTTTGGCAAAAAAATGGGGTGTAAGCGAGGATACGGCGCGGCGCTGGGTGCGTGATGATGCTTGTACCAATGTGGGCGTAGCGGCATGGATTTTACAAGGTCATCTGGAAGAGACCCAAAACATATCCCAAGCCATTGCCCATTATCACTCCCGCACGCCGCTTCATGGTGACAAATATAAGAAAAAAGTTTTGACAATTTTAGAGGATCGCGGTTTGATCCAATATCCGCAGTAGCGCTTAGGAAATATGCTTTTTCTTAAATATATTGAAGTGTGTAACCTTGTCGCTCAAGAGCGTGCCCTGTTGGCTCGTCACATCCGCTTCTCCATACACACCAATAGGTGCCATCTTTATCATATTGATCAAATTGATCGACACCGACTCTTGTATTTGAATCATAATGTGCCATAAATTGCCTCCTTAAATCAGGCGTTTCAAACCCAAAATAGTTTCCACATTGATAGCCTGTTTGTGTTTCAGGAATCGCTGTTGGTTTTCTATTGATGCAGCGCTCTATTTTTACAGTGCTCATTTTTAAGTCCTTCTTTGTCCTTGTAGTTAAAGAAATTTACATATTTTTTTATGGGTTGTCAATTAATATTCCTTATGATGGAGTATTGGTGTTTTTTAATAGATATCCCCAGACACCGATGGGTAGTTTAGGGTGCTTGCTTGCGGATGGTCAGGGAGCGCGGTAATCTTGTGGCGGTGCAGTGTGTTTGCTGCATGTCCTTAATTTCCAAGGGCTGACGAAGAAATATGGCTCGAAAACCATCGCTGATTCTAGCGAGTTTTACACTTTTGGCGTT
>JBFHFW010000273.1:0-1962 GCA_041583395.1 Alphaproteobacteria bacterium | reverse complement strand
AGAATTAATCACATGGTCAATCGCCTGCATACCAAAATTCCATGTCATAAACTCGACAATCGGCTTCAAGCCATTCATGGCTGATCCCACCGCAATACCGGCAAAACCATGTTCGGTAATCGGGGTGTCAATGACGCGCTTGGCGCCAAATTCATCAAGCAATCCTTGGGAAACCTTGTAGGCCCCCTGATATTCGGCAACTTCCTCACCCATCAAGTAAACAGCTTCATCACGGCGCATTTCTTCAGCCATTGCATCACGCAAAGCCTCGCGCACCGTTTGTGTTTTCACTTCGGTAAAACTAGCCTCGTCAAATGGCAGCGGTGGCAAGACAGCGCCCTGCGCATAAAGGATATCACGGCTTTCAACAACCGCACCTTCAGCTTGCTCTACAACCTCATGTGTAACAGGTGCACTGTCCTCCGCAACAACATCTTCGACAATAGGCTCTGGCGTGGAAACCGTACCAATATCATTGGCACTTTCTCCCTCTTCCAAAAGCATCGCAATCGGCGTATTCACCGGCACGGCTTGCGCGCCCTCGGCAATCAGGATCTTACCCAAAATCCCCTCATCCACAGCCTCAACTTCCATCGTGGCTTTGTCTGTTTCGATCTCGGCAATCACATCACCGGACTCGACAACATCGCCCTCGGCCTTTAGCCATTTGGCGAGATTACCCTCGGTCATTGTTGGTGATAAAGCTGGCATTAAAATCGGTGTTGGCATCTTGGTTACTCTCCCACCTCTACTAAAACATCTGTCCAAAGTTCTGAAGGATCAGGCTCCGGAGATTCTTGTGCGAATTGTGCGCTATCATTTACGATGGCCTTGATCTCTTTATCAATATCTTTGAGATCAGCCTCATCAACGCCCCCGGCCTGTAACATATCTTTGACCGCTGTAATCGGATCACGCTCTTCCTTCATTGAGGCAACTTCTTCCTTCGTGCGGTATTTCGCCGGATCAGACATAGAATGCCCACGATAGCGATATGTCATTGCCTCGAGCACGTATGGCCCATTGCCGGAGCGCACATAATCAAGTGCCTGACGCGCCGCAGCCTGCACCGCAAACACATCCATACCATCAACCTGCTCACCGGGAATGCCATAGCCCTCACCGCGCTTATAAAGCTGCCCGGCGGAAGAGCGCGACACAGACGTACCCATACCATATTGATTATTCTCAATCACAAAAAGTACAGGCAAGCTCCAAAGTGCCGCCATGTTATAGCACTCGGCTACCTGCCCTTGGTTGGAGGCACCATCGCCCATATAAGCAATCGCAACGCCACCATCATTTTTATATTTATGCGCAAAACCAAGACCCGCACCAACCGCAGTCCCCGCGCCAACAATCCCATGCCCGCCAAAGAAGCCTTTTTCCTTGGAAAACATGTGCATCGAGCCACCTTTGCCGCGTGAATAACCACCACTGCGACCTGTCAGTTCCGCCATAATACCTTTTGCATCCATACCGCATGCCAACATATGCGCGTGATCACGGTAAGAGGTTACAACCGTATCCCGAGACTCCTGCACAGAACTAATACCCGTTACAACAGCCTCTTGCCCGATATAGAGGTGGCAAAATCCACCAATCAAGCCCATACCGTAAAGCTGCCCGGCTTTTTCTTCAAAGCGACGGATCAGCAACATATCACGATAGAATTTCTTCAATTCATCGATTGAGGGCTCTGGCGCCACATTTGACTTTACGGGAGAATTTTTCCCAGAGATCTTTTTATTCGCCGATGACTTTTTAGTAGCCATGAACAAAGCTCCTTCAAGAATTAATATCGCCACACCTCATTTTTTATATGACGTGCAAATCAAAGAGGTTCTACACCATCAAAAAACATGAGAAAAGAAAAAAGCACAAAATGGTATGCGATCATACCCAAAAATGAAGAAAAAAAGATAAAACTAATACTTATCTATTTAATAAAGAAATATCTTT
>JBFHFW010000272.1:0-1990 GCA_041583395.1 Alphaproteobacteria bacterium | reverse complement strand
AATATCTTCGCCCGAGTGCAAACCTACACCGTTGATATGAATGGAAGATTTTAAGGTATGTTGCATCATGATGATCTATACGCCTTGCGTTAACGGGCTTTCCCGTCAGGTTACTTAAGTATGACCAGTATAGACTAGACATGCTTTACAGTACAAATCACAGTTTGTTGCGCATTGTTACATATCATAGCCTCACACAAAAAGACCCCGCCGGAGCGAGGTCTTAGTTGCTATTCAATGGAGTCTTGAATTCTTTTATTAATTTGCCTGACGGCGGAGGAATGCCGGAATATCAAGTTCATCTTCTGATTTCTCTTTCGGCTGAGCCGCAGGAGCATCAATATTCAAACTCCCTTGCGCTGACGAAGAACCGACAGGCGCAGAAGATACAGAACTATCATCACGCACCACACCGCTTAATGTTTGTTGAACACTGCCCGTTATACGCTCGAACAAAGAGGGCGAACGTTCACGAGCTTCACGCATTTTAGGCGGATTAAGTGTCAAACCAGATGCACTTGGCGCTGAACTTTGTGAAACAGACATTTGCGCCGATCCTGTTGCAGATAACCCCACAGGCATTGATGAAGCAGGAGCCTGGGATTGTGTCATGGGAGCCTTTTCCTCAGCTTGAGGCATTGCCGGCTTGGGGGGGATAAATGAATCCTTGTAACGCGTGCCGCGCATAACCCCTTCAGATGACCCGGATGTTTCTCCGGATGTCTCGCCTTGCTCGAATAAATCCGCTTTAGGCTCTTGTGGCATCATACCAGAAGGTGCCGTAATTCCACGAATTGAATCAGCTCCGGCTGTATATGTCGAAACCGGCTGCGCAGGTGCAGCCATACTTGCAACAGCAGGCTCAGCCGAACCATTGCTCTCAGAGACTTCCCCCGATTCTTGTCTTTCACCGGCGCTTGTGTTTGGTGTGGCACGTGATAAACCACCTGTGCTGCCCGCACCGCCTTGTGGGCGTGTTTTTTGCATCGCATTTTTATCAATGCCTGTGGCAACAATAGAAACGCGCATTACGCCTTCCATAGATTCGTCAAATGTCGCACCAAAGATAATATTGGCTTCCGGATCAACTTCATCGCGGATGCGGTTGCAAGCTTCATCGGCCTCAAAGAGTGTCATGTCATAACCGCCTGTGACGTTAATAATCACACCGTTAGCACCTTTCATTGAAACATCATCGAGAAGCGGGTTATTGATCGCAGCTTCAGCTGCTTCAATTGCGCGCTTATCACCGCTTGCCTCACCTGTACCCATCATGGCTTTACCCATTTCGAGCATGGCTGTGCGCACATCGGCAAAGTCCAGATTTACAAGACCAGGCTTGACCATCAAATCGGTTACACCACGCACACCGGACTGGAGCACGCTGTCGGCCATACGGAAGCCATCGGCAAATGTTGTCTTCTCATCCGCAATACGGAAGAGATTCTGGTTCGGGATAACGATCAGGGTATCAACATATCCCTGCATTTCCTCGATACCAGCTTCAGCCAGCTTCATGCGGCGAGACCCTTCAAAATGAAAAGGCTTGGTCACAACACCAACTGTCAAAATGCCACGCTCGCGGCACGCTTTCGCAATCACAGGCGCTGCCCCCGTACCTGTACCACCGCCCATACCAGCAGTGATAAACGCCATATTCGCACCCTCAAGGTGTTGCATAACCTCTTCTAATGTTTCCTCGGCCGCTTGCTTACCGATCTCCGGCTTTGACCCCGCGCCCAATCCACCTGTCACATCCGCACCAAGCTGGATTTTATTTTCACACAAAGAATTATCCAGAGCCTGCGCGTCTGTGTTACAGACCAGAAACTCACACCCTTCAAGGTTAGAAGCAATCATATTATTAACGGCATTTCCGCCTGCGCCGCCAACGCCGATGACGCTGATTTTCGGCGATAGTTTTTGAACTTCGGTTGGTTGCATTTTTACATTTATCATTTCTATGGCCCTCAGGAATTGAATTCGGGTT
>JBFHFW010000271.1:0-1997 GCA_041583395.1 Alphaproteobacteria bacterium | reverse complement strand
CCCGCATGATCCGATGTGGCGTGATGCCTTGCGCGCAACGGCGGCGCATAATACGCTGAGCATTGATCACCGCAATGCGTGTGAAATCCGCGAGGATGGATCGCTCGCGCGGCGTGTGCGTATGGTTGATCCGGTGCGTGAGGAAACCAAGGAAAATTGCCTGCTGGAAAGCTCTCATGATGGCTATGCGCAGCTCAACGGGATTACGCATCGCAGGCGCTTGTTTTTAACAGGACAAGGGCATGATTTGCGGGGCGAGGATACGTTGGGCGCTTCAGGGGATGTAACAAAGCCCCATGAGATTGCCGTACGCTTCCACATCCATCCGCGGGTGAATGTGTCTCTTATACAAGATGGCGAGGCCGCGCTTTTGCGTTTGCGTAGTGGTGTTGGCTGGCGCTTTTCTTTCTCGGGTGGTTCGCTGGCGCTGGAAGATAGTATCTATCTGGGCGAGGGAGCCGAGCCGCGCAAGACAAAACAACTAGTGATTTATGGTGATATGGTGCAACACTCAGCACAGATAAAATGGGCGTTGCAGCGTGAGGGGCTGAAGGATTAATTGTTTTTCTCTTTTAAGCTTTTTTAATTTTTTTTAAGTAGAGTTGGCTCAGTAGTTTTTCTTACAAGGAAACATTGTGACCAATCTGCAAAACGGAAAAGATTATCATATCGCTTTTGATGAGGTTGATTATTCTCATGAAGAGCGTGCGCGCTTAACCGATTTTGTTGCCGAAATGTTTGAGCGCATCCCCGTCTTGGTAGAGCGCGCCAAAACGGCAATCGAATTGCGTGCTCAACCTTTGAATATTGTTTTTACATCAAATTATTATGGTGCTCTCAGTCCAGCAGTTACCGAAATGGAGGCTAACACAATATATCTTCGTCTTGAAGATTTGGTGGATTACGGCACGTACGATACACAAAAAGAGTGTGTTGTTCGCGCGCCATTAGCTACGATATTGGGGCATGAGCTTTTTCATTTGGGTGATGAGAGTACGACAATTGATACAAGTCAGTTTTTAACTGAAGAAGAACATCAAATGTCCGAAGTTTTAAAAGAATATTTAATATACGAAAAATATCAAAGCTATCCAAACCGTAAAGAGCTTTCAAAGCATAACCCTAATTTTAAAATCCCTACCTTATCACAGGAAGCTATTATTTTTATGAGAGCAAAGGGGTTGGATCAGTTAACAAATCGTGATTTGGAATTAAAACTGGGTGAGCTTTCGACAAAAGTGGCACAAGGCATTTTTCAAGCGCAGATAATTTTTGAAAATGCAGCAACGCAAAGTGAGCTTGAAATTTCAGAGCGATACCCGAATAAAAGTGTACCAGCAAGACAGTTTTATATTAATGCCTATCTACGGCAAGATGCCGATTTTTTCTGGCAATCGGATAAAGCTGTACGTGGGGATCTGACCAATCAGTTCTCAAAGGGAGGTGAGGTTTATCCCGAAGAAGCGGATTGGTGTGATGACGATCAGCAAGTTGATCTCTATGCTTTACCGCCTAAACCCCTCAAGCCATAGATATCTAAATCGCTTTTTTATTTTCACTAAAATATCTGCTTGACGATTCTGTAGTGGGCTGACATGATATTCATGTTTTGTTCTCTTTTTATGGGCGGTATTTTCATGGCTAAAGCTTCTAAAACTTACGTGTGTCAATCTTGCGGCAGTGTAGCGATGCGCTGGGGCGGGAAGTGTGATGGCTGTGGTGAATGGAATAGTTTGGTCGAGGAAGTTACTCAGGCCGCGCCAAAAGGTTTGGGGAATAAGAAGGGCGGCAGGAGCATCGAGTTTGTGCCTTTGTCAGGTAAAGCAGGGCAGGAATATAAGCGCCATATCAGCGGTATAGCCGAATTTGACCGCGTTTGTGGTGGCGGTTTGGTGCCGGGATCAGCGACCTTGATTGGTGGTGATCCGGGGATTGGGAAATCGACATTGCTCTTGCAGGCTGTGTGTGCTCTGGCGAAGGCGGGGAAGCGTTGTCTT
>JBFHFW010000270.1:0-1998 GCA_041583395.1 Alphaproteobacteria bacterium | reverse complement strand
GAATGCGGTCAAAAACCACAACGGTATCATTGATAGAATAACCTGCAATCATCAAAATGGCCGCTACGGTCGAGAGGTTGAACTCCATTTGTGTGAACGCAAAAAGCCCCACCGTTGCAATCGCATCATGCATCAGTGCAACGATAGCAGCCACACCGAACTGCCATTCAAAACGGAACCAGATATAAGCCAAAATCCCGCCCAACGAGAAAAGAATAGCCAGCAATCCCTGCTTTTTGAGTTCGCTACCAACTTGGGGGCCAACAAATTCCGTGCGGCGGTAATCCACGCTTTGGCCTTCATACATGTCATCCAAGGCTTGCCGCACCGCGTCAATGGCTGCACTTTGGGCGGCAGCATCTCCTTCTTGTTGCGGTAAACGAATAAGGAGATCATCAGGCTCGCCGAATTCCTGAATAGAAATAGCCCCAAGATCAAGGCCATTTAAAACAGAGCGCATCACCCCGAGATCGGGAGCGACAGGTGTTTTAATCTCGATCACTGTGCCGCCCGTGAAATCAATCCCGAAATTCAGGCCGCGTGTGCTGGTCAAATAAATCGAGCCCAATAAAATCAAAGCCGATAGCGCAAATGCAAAGAAGCGTTTACCGATGAAATCGATATGCGTATCTGCCGGAATGAGTTGAATACCCTTCATGTGTTTTATATCTCTCTTTTATTCATCAAATCGGCAAAGTGTTGCCGGGGCGGTTCTTTTGCAACCACAAAACGACCAGCAACCGTGTCACCATAATAGCCGAGAAGAACGAGGTTATGATCCCCAGCCCCAGCGTCACAGAGAAGCCCTTAATCGGCCCCGTACCAAAGGAAAACAGGATAAAGGCCGCAATTAATGTTGTGAGGTTTGAGTCAATAATCGTGCTCATTGCGCGGCTATAGCCTGCGTCAATCGCTGATAACGCGCCGCGCCCTTTGGTCAGTTCTTCACGGATACGCTCGAATATCAAAACATTGGCATCAACCGCCATACCGATGGTGAGCACAATCCCCGCAATACCCGGTAAAGTCAGCGTGGCTTGCAGGCTTGAAAGAAGCGCAAATAGCAATGCCACATTGACCAGCAATGCGGCGTTGGCCATCATGCCAAACGTCCCATAGGACAAGCCCATAAAGATCAAAATTCCAACCAGACCAATGACACTTGCAATTTTACCGGCAGCCACGGAGTCAGCACCGAGTGATGGGCCGACTGTGCGCTCTTCCATCACATGCATGGGTGCAGGCAATGCACCGGCACGTAAAAGCAGCGCGAGGTTATTGGCTTCTTCAATCGTAAAACCGCCGGAGATTTGCCCTTGCCCACCACAAATCGCTTCACGGATATTGGGTGCGCTTAGGACCTCCCTATCCAGAACAATCGCAAAAGGCTTATTTACATTGTTGCGTGTCACATCACAAAAACGGCGTGCACCCACACCATTAAGACGGAAGGATATAACTGGCTGCCCACTTTGATCAAAGCTTGGTGACGCACTATCGAGCATTTCACCCGTGATCATTGCGCGGCGGGAAACTTTAAGTGTACGTCCGGGCTCTGCAGCAAAAGGCAATGTCAGCACGCCACCGCTGGCTCCCGCTTGCAAATCAGGCACCAGATGAAAGCCTAATTTAGCGGTTGTTCCGATAATCCCCTTTAGCTCTTGCGCACCGGCACCAGGCGCTTGGATGAGAATGCGGTTATCGCCCTGACGCTGGATCACGGGCTCGGTTGTGCCGAGCTCATCAATACGGCGGCGCACGATTTCAATGGATTGGGAAATGGTCTGGTCATAAATCTCTTTGAGACCCGCTTCGTTTAAAGTTGCTTCGATCGTCAAACCGTCTGCAGATGTCAGAACTTCAAGATTGCTATCACTATGACGGATGATTTTGCGTGCGGCCTCGCCGTCCTCTTTATCCCGAAGCTTGATCCGCACACCGTTTTTGATCGTACCAATGCGCACATAGCCGATCTTTTCCTTACGCAGAGATGTGCGT
>JBFHFW010000269.1:0-2003 GCA_041583395.1 Alphaproteobacteria bacterium | reverse complement strand
TTCTATGAGTCCCCTATCAACCCCAAGGCACTCTATTTTTGCGGCGTTGGAGTAGGTGATAAAGCCGCGCTCGAATATGTCCGAGGCGCCTGCGTAGGATGTAATGGAGCTGGCGATCATGCCGCCGGTGCAGCTTTCGGCCGTGACAAGCGTATGATTGTGGGTTTTTAGGGTATCAAACAAGGCCTGCATGAATGATCCCCCATAAACAAATGGCTGCTGCGATTCCCGCCAGGATATCATCGGCCATCACGCCAAGTGCGCCACCGACATTTTTATCGAGGTAAGAGATCGGCCACGGCTTAATCACATCAAAGAGCCGAAAGAGCGTGAAGGCGACGAGCGTTTGCAAGGGGCTGATCGCAGTCATGGTCAGCATGGTGATCCACATGCCGGCAACCTCGTCAATAACGACCATTTTGCTATCATGGATGCCTGTTTGTGTTTCAAAATAGGTAGCACTTTTATAGCCGATGATGGAGATAATAATGATGGCAGGGATAAGCGCTTTGACCCCGCCGAGCGCCAGAATAATCAGGCCAAAGGGGAGCGCGCCGAGGGTTCCCCATGTGCCGGGTGCAGGGCTTAGGAGGCCAAGCCCGAACCATGTGGCGAGCATCGTGTGCGGGTTTTTGAAATCACATTTTTTGAGCGCGTCCAGATCGGCTGGTTTTATTTTGGGCATGTGGTTTCTCCTGCGGATAATGTAATGGTGGCAATGGCTTGTGCGGCTATGCCTTCTTTGCGGCCTGTGAAGCCTAGCCCTTCGGATGTGGTCGCCTTGATAGAGACGCGGTTTTTGTCGATCTTCAAGATTTGCGCCACTCTTTGGGTCATTTTTGGTGCATGTGGAGTTATTTTAGGTTCTTCGCAGATGAGTGTGAGGTCTATATTCTGGATTTTCCCTGATTTTTCAGCAACTAAGTCGCGGACTTTTTCAAGAAAGATTGCGCTATCCATGTTTTTGAATTTCGGGTCAGAGGGCGGGAAGTGGCGCCCGATATCACCTTCGGCGATGGCACCTAAAATAGCGTCCGTAATGGCATGGAGGCCGACATCAGCATCGCTATGGCCTTTAAGTTTTTTATCATGCGGGATTTTTATGCCACAAAGTGTAACGCTATCGCCTTTTTCAAAGGCATGCACGTCATAGCCCATACCGGTGCGGGTTTCTGTGGTATCTGGCAAGAGTTCTTCGGCGAGTTTCATGTCTTCGGCTGTGGTGATTTTTATATTTGTTTTCGAGCATAATACGAGATGCACGGGAATACCAGCCTCTGATACGATTGCGCTGTCGTCGGTGTAGGTTTTATGCGAAGGTGCGCTCTCGTGAGCGCCTTTAATCACAGCGAATTTAAAAGCTTGCGGCGTTTGTAGAGCGTAAAGATTTTCGCGCTCAACCGTTTCTCCCATGGTGTCTGTTGGTGTCGTGCGCCGTAATGTGTCAGTTATCTGCGTCGCGGCGGTGACGGCTTTATGTTCTTTGGCTGCTTTGATGATTTCGGTGATGTTTTTTATGCTGACCAATGGGCGCGCCGCATCATGTATAAGAATAATATCTTCATCTGATGCATCCGTTAATGATAGTAAGCCATTAAATACACTGTCTTTTCTTGTTATACCGCCATTTGCAGGCGGTGGTAAATCGAGTCCCATCACAGTGTCATGATACGTTTTTGCGTCATCAGGATTGATGATGACACGGATGGATGTAATATCCGGGCATTTTAAAAATTGCTCAATCGTGCGGCGCAGGACAGGTTTACCGGCCAGCAGACAATATTGTTTCGGCAGTGGCCCCCCAAAGCGCGTGCCAGAGCCTGCGGCGGCGATCAAGACATGAATTTGTGGTTTGTGTGTACGGCTCATTCTTGTTGCTTTTTTATATCTGCATCTTTAGGGTGTTACATTATTGCCACATTATTGTGTGGTGGAAGTCAGGTTACGCTATCCGGAATGGATATTAAAATGGAAAAATTGCGATCCCGTCAATTATTTGATTT
>JBFHFW010000268.1:0-2006 GCA_041583395.1 Alphaproteobacteria bacterium | reverse complement strand
TTTATTTGTTAAATCAAAAGATTTTTCCAGATTCCATTCGGCAGACGTTTGACCGAGCCAACAATCTGTCAGCAAGTGATGATTTAAAATATTATAGCCAGTCCATATGGGGGAAACTCTATTTGTATGCGGCAAATCATTTTACCATGAGTGCGGGTCGGCCAGTGTCTTGTTATCCGCAGACAACTCAGGATGATGTAGATGTTAAGCTTGAAATCCAGCGCTACGATTTTGAATAGCATTTTTAGGCTTTACGCACGGATCAAACATAAAACCCCATTCTTTTGGGGGAGCATTATCAACTGTGCGTTGATCATCTTGTATTTTTTACCTGAATCTTCGGTCGATGGCGGCAATATGCTCGATAATTTATCCTTTTTCGAGCTGTTATTGGCACTCACGCCGGGATGTCTTTTGATTTGTTATGCTATATCTCCGCAATCTTCTGCGGGTAAAGCGGGCGGAATGATTTATCATTTTTATCGTTGGGTTCGCGAGGTTAAAAATAAGCGCTAAGTCCTCTGTCGCTGCAGAGCGCCCTTGACTGTATCCTTCCAAATCAAGGGGGCGGCGGTTTTAAGACTGCGGCTCTTCTTCGGTTCTCAAAGAAGAGCTTCACGGTTAAGCGCTGATCAGGCGAATGGCTTCTTTGGGGTAGGTTTTCATGAATTTTTCATCAAAATCCGCAGGGTGTGCCATCAGGCGGAAGAAGATCGGGCCGCACATGAGATCCACAGCCGTTTTTGCATCGATACGGCTAGTGAATTCCTTGGCTTTTTGGCCTTGGGCGATGCTGTATTCGATGGCATCGATGAGAGGGCTCATAAAGCTATTTTCAAAGATTTCCTGTGCTTTTTCATCGGCTTGTGATTCCGAGAAGAGCTGTGCGATGACCTCCCCGTTTTTGGAATGTAGCAAGCGGATCAGCTTTTCGAGCTGAAGCAAGACAGCTTCGGAGTTGCTTTTGGGGGTCTGCATGGGGGTTTGCATGGCCGGTTGACTAGCCAGCGCATCCATGACGATAGCCGTTTTATTTGGCCACCAGCGGTAAATGGTAGTTTTGCCGACTTTGGCTTTTTTGGCGATGGCTTCGATGCTGAGCTCTTGAACGCTCATATGCAGCAGTAAGCTGTTGGTGGCTTTAATGATGGCTTTGTGGGATTTTTCCGAGCGCGGGCGGCCTTTGCGGGCATTTTCATTATTGGGGTTTTGCGCTTTTTTAAGTGCAGCTTGAGCCATGGGATCTCTCCTTCAAAATTATCGTGGCAAATTTTATTTTGTAAACTGTTCGTATCGTATTGGGATTTTCGGATAATGGCGCAAAATAATGTTATGTGCAAGGGGGTATGTGTTTTTTCTTTTAGTGCGTTAACTATTTTCACATAATTTTCGTGTTAGGATTAGATTCTGGGGTTGGGTTCCTGATGTGGATTCAGGGCTCTGGGTTCGCTCTTGAGAAGCAAGAGATTGGCTTTGCCCGGTGTGGTAAGTACAAGAATGCGCAGTATCCTTACGGGTGCTGCGTATTTTTTTGTGCGATTTGCATCTGCGGTTCTTTTTTTATATGGTGGTGCCTCAGCAATTATAAAGAAGGGTGCGGATATGGAAGTCTGGATTTTATTTAATGAGGATGTGGATGCCTCTTCATCGGAGGCTTTTGAGGTTCGGCGCTTTTTGGCTGAAGGGCGTGCGATGGGCATCGATGTGAAGGTCTTTCACCCCGAGCAATTTGATTTGCTGGTGTGTGAGGAAGATCGGGGGTCTGTGTTGGTGGACGGGAAGTCTATGCCGTTGCCGGATTTCGTTTTTCCACGGACTTATGTGATTGATACGGGGTATTTTGCGTTGGCGGTTATTCGCCAGTTCGAGCGTTTGGGCGTGCGGATTTTTAACGACTCTGCTTGTATCGAAATGGTGGCTGATAAGCTGCATACGCATCAGGTTCTGGCTGAAAGTGCTTTGCCGACGCCAACGACGATGCTGGCGAAGTTTCCGATTAATATTGA
>JBFHFW010000267.1:0-2016 GCA_041583395.1 Alphaproteobacteria bacterium | reverse complement strand
TCGTGTGATGGCTATTTTGCGTCGGGGGCAGTCTCTTATTCCGGGAGATGGGGATGAAATCGAAGCTGGAGATGAGGTGTTTTTCCTTGTCGATACACTGCATTTGAAGCGAGCGATGACGGCTTTTGGTTTCGAAGGAGAAGAATCACGGAAAATCGTGGTTGCTGGTGGTGGTAATGTTGGCTATGGCCTTGTGAAAATGCTTCAGGAGCGAGGTCGTGGTGTTCAGGTTAAAATGATTGAGCGCAACACGGAGCGTGCCGAATTTTTAAGCGAACATTTGGACAATGTGTTGATCTTTAACGGTAGTTCTTTGGATAATGATATTTTGGAAGAGGCTTCCGTGGCTGATGCCGGAACCTTTATTGCTGTGACCAATGATGACGAGAGTAATATTCTAAGCTCTCTTTTGGCCAAGCAATATGGGTGTGCACGTGTTATCACTTTGGTAAATAATCCGGCGTATTCACCGCTTGTTGGTCCGCTTGGTGTGGATGCGATGGTTTCGCCTCGCTCGATTATTGTTGCGCAGATCATGCAGCATGTGCGTCGGGGCCGCATTAAGGAACTGCATAGCTTGCGCCATGGTTTTGCCGAGGTGATGGAAGCCGAAGTCTCTGATAATGCGCGGATTGCCAATAGTTCTATCGCTGAGCTTAATTTGCCTAATGAGGTGATTGTAGGTGCGATTATCCGCGATAATGAGGTGCTTTTACCAGATCTGGAAGATGTTGTGCGCCCCGGCGATCATGTAATTGTCTTGGCCTCGCAAAAGCATGCGCAAGATGTCGAGAAAATGTTTTCCGTGCAGGTGGATCTGTTTTAAATGAAGCTTGGTCTATTCGATTCTGGTTTAGGAGGGTTATTGATTACTCGTGCGGTGCGTGATCATTTGCCGGATCTGGATATACTTTATTATGGTGATACATTGCATTTACCCTATGGTAATCGTTCGGACGAGGCGATTTATCATTATACGGTTGCTGCGATGGATCATATGTTTGCGCAAGATTGTGCGTTGATTGTTGTTGCCTGTAATACTGCGAGTGCCGCGTGTTTGCGGCGTTTGCAGCAAGAATATCTGCCCCGAGCGTGGCCTGAGCGGAATATTATCGGTGTTGTTGTGCCGATGTTAGAGGCGGCGACACAGCGCGGTTACAAGCATTTAGGGCTTATTGGTACGAACTATAGTGTTTCTTCGAAAATCTTTGAAGAAGAGCTGCAAAAAATTAACCCTGATATGGTGCTGGAGCAGGTTGCAACGCCTTTGTTGGTTCCTTTGATCGAACATGACGGGTTGGAGTGGGCCGAAGATATTTTGCGTTCTTATTTAGCCAATATGTCGCTTGATCAAATTGAAGGGCTCATTTTAGGGTGTACGCATTACCCCTATCTAAAACCTGTTTTGCGTGATATTTTGGGTGAAAATGTCGATATTTTGTCTCAGGATGATATTATTCCTGAAAAACTAGCTGATTATTTACAAAGACACCCTGAATATAGCGATAAAATCGCAAGAAATGGCAATATATCTTTTCAGGTGAGCGATTTGACATTTAATTACATTCAAACTGCGCATAAAATTTATGGTGAAGCGATAGAGGTGGTTCAGTATGGTTGATCAGTTGCCAAAGGCGATTTTTTTTGATTGGGATGGGACGCTTGCAGACAGTTTTTCCTTTATTCAGAGTGCACACAACCATACTCTTGATATTTTAGGTTTGGAAAGCCGTTCAAGTGATTGGTTTAGAATGTATTTTGGCCAATCACGAGATTTTATTTATCGAGATATTTATGCTGAACGCGCTGCTGAGGCGCAAAAATGTTTCGAGGCTTTTGTGGTGGCGCATCATACGGATTTGCTGGAACCGCTTTCGGGGGCGGGGAGCTTGCTTCAAACGGCACAGGAATTGGGTGTTTCTTTAGGGGTTGTCAGCAATAAGCGTTCTGATTTTATTGCGGCGGAAATGAAGGCTTTTGGTTGGGAGATGTATTTTTCTTCGCTTGTTGGGGCGT
>JBFHFW010000266.1:0-2034 GCA_041583395.1 Alphaproteobacteria bacterium | reverse complement strand
TGTCTGCTTGTTCAGCAACTTGTGCTACTAGATCTTGCTTGTTCATTAAGAACTCCATGCGTTTAGATGTTTAACAATTTCAAGCTATATCTCCACAACGGAAACATAACCCAAGTCACAGAAAAACGTGCGTAAAGCCAGCATTTCTGCGCCTTGTGATGATTCTTTTTTAAAATGTTTTTAGGACGAGATCAATGGCGAATTACGCCTTCAGCCTTGTTTTCCGCAGATTCTGGGCTAATTGGGGGTATTTCTTTACCAGAATCACTGGATTCAGCCCTTGGCATCTCCAAAAGCGCATGCGCCAGTACCTCATCAATGGTGCTAACCGGCACAATTTCGAGACCTTTTTTCACATTTGCAGGAATCTCCGGCAGGTCTTTTGCATTATCAGCCGGAATCAAAACCTTCTTAATGCCACCACGTAGAGCAGCCAGAAGCTTTTCCTTCAGCCCGCCGATTGCTGTCACATTACCGCGCAAATTAACCTCACCCGTCATGGCGATATCTTTACGCACCTCAATGCCGGTCAAGCAGGACATGATGGCGGTAACCATCGCAGCGCCCGCAGAAGGTCCATCTTTAGGCGTAGCACCTTCAGGAACATGAACATGAACTTGCTGGTCTTTCATTTCTTCGTAGTCCAGACCATAAGTCGCCATACGTGATTTGATCAGCATCTCTGCCACTGTAACGGACTCTTTCATAATGTCCTTAATGTTACCCGTGGTCGAAACCTTGCAATCTTTACCCGGCATTTTAACTGCCTCAATCGAAAGCAAATCACCGCCCGCTTGTGTATAAGCCAAGCCGTTTACAACACCAATACGGTGTTCTTCTTCAACTTCACCATAACGGAATTTCTTGATACCGGCATATTTCTCAAGTGCCTTGGGCGTAATCGAGATATGTTTTTTAGAGGTCATCAAAATTTCTTTGATCGCTTTACGACACAAATTAGCCAGTTCGCGTTCCAAATTACGAACGCCAGCTTCGCGCGTGTAATAACGGATAAGATCACGTAGCGCTGCATCCGAGATTTTAAACTCATCTTTTTTAAGACCAGCTGCTTTAATTTGCTTAACCAGCAAATGGCGCTTACAAATCTCGAGCTTTTCATCTTCGGTATAGCCGGAAATACGGATAACTTCCATACGATCCAAAAGCGGAGACGGAATGGTCGACAAATCATTAGCCGTACACACAAACATCACATCGGATAGATCATAGTCGAGCTCGAGATAATGATCCTGAAATGTTGCATTTTGCTCAGGGTCAAGAACCTCCAGCAATGCAGAGCTCGGGTCACCGCGATAATCTGAACCCAGCTTATCAATCTCGTCAAACAGGAAGAAAGGATTAACAGTCTTGGCTTTTTTCATGCCCTGAATAACTTTGCCCGGCAAGGCACCGATATAGGTGCGGCGATGGCCACGAATTTCGCTTTCATCACGCACACCACCCAATGACATCCGTACGAAATTCCGGTTTGTCGCACGTGCAATCGATTTACCAAGCGATGTTTTACCCACACCCGGAGGACCAGCTAAGCACAAGATAGGGCCTTTCACCTTGTTCGTGCGCTGTTGAACAGCCAGATATTCCAAAATGCGTTCTTTGACTTTTTCTAAACCATAATGATCCTGATCAAGAATTTTCTTGGCAACCTTAAGGTCTTTTTTCACACGTGAGCGCTTACCCCACGGCACACCCAAAATCCAGTCCAGATAATTACGCACAACGGTCGCTTCCGCCGACATCGGACTCATCTGCTTAAGCTTTGCCAATTCTTTCTTGGCGCGTTCACTGGCATCCTTGGAAAGCTTGGTCTCTTCAATCTTTTTGGCGAGCTCGGCCATTTCATCCAGACCGTCTTCTCCCTCACCCAGCTCCTTTTGGATGGCGCGCATTTGTTCATTCAGATAATACTCGCGTTGCGTTTTTTCCATCTGGCGTTTGACACGCCCACGAATACGCTTCTCGACCTGAAGAACGCCAATTTCACCTTCCATAAAGCCGTAAATCCGCTCAAGG
>JBFHFW010000265.1:0-2071 GCA_041583395.1 Alphaproteobacteria bacterium | reverse complement strand
TATTGACAATCGCGTTTACTAAAACAGCTAATCCAAAAGGGAGTCTAAGACAATGAAATACAATATAAATACTGCAGAAGCAGACATAAAAAATAATCATATCCACGCACAAGCACACATCAATGAAATCCTTGATCAGGAACATGATGAAATTAAAACAACACTTGTTAGCCGTAATATTACGGTGATGGGGCGCCGCACATCTGTTCGGCTGGAGCCCGAGATGTGGAAGGCTTTGCGCGAAATCTCGGATCGCGAGCAATGCACGATCCATGATATCTGCACGCTGATTAAAATGCGGAAAAATCCAAAAACATCACTGACTGCGGCAATTCGCGTGTTTTTGATGCTTTATTTTCGCGCAGCCAGCAATGAAGACGGGCATGCTATCGCCGGACATGGCAGTTTCGAGTACATGAAGCGTCGTGCCCGTATTCCAGCGCAGATGATGCCTTATTTTTCCAAAAAGAAATATAGCGGACATCGGCACGCTCCTAGCGCGATGCGTCATTGATTTTTCAACCTATCTCTTGGAAGGGGTAGGTTGAATTTTCTTAGAGGCTTGGGAAATGCCTTTGTTTTGTTTCAGCACTCAGGTGTTTCCCTGAAATATAAGTGGTGCAGCCTGTGATTCTATCCAGTACTTCCATAAGTGAGCGATTTGTATCGAAGCTGATATCAATAGATGCTTCTTTAATAGGCTTGGCTATTTTCGTGCACGCCTCTTTTTGTTCGGAAGATGTTGCTGAAAAGGGAACTGGTATAACAAAGGCGCGTCGATCCTTACTCTTAAGGAGTCCTGTTCCTATAATGGATAAATCTTGTCTGTTCGAATAATCTGTAGGAAAAGTAGAGCGAGATGTTAGGAGTTCGTAATTTGGCAGTAAATTGTAGTCTGGTACATAGAAGTTTTCTGCACTGTCGTTGAATTCAACAAGGACACTGGGGTTTGAATCGGGTGCCGTGCAGCCGGTAAAGAAAAACATCTGCTTCTCTTCATCAATGTAGCACGTCTTTGTTCTTTCATATATGTATCCATTAATCATAACCATGGCTTGTTTCCTAACATTCTAAAAACCGAGAGAGAGGTCATTAGAGAGAAGGTTGGTCGATATGTCAACAATTTTATGTTTTTTAGGTGCGTCCGTAAGCCAAGAACTTTTCACGGCGGGATTTGATAATAGTATTCTTATCCCATGGCATAAGCTCGTTGAGGGCTTGTTCAATTTGTGCGCCTACGCTGGCGATTGTTTCTTGTTGGTGCCTGTGCGCGCCACCAAGGGGCTCTGCAATAATATCATCGATGAGTTTTAGCTCTTTGAGGTCTTGCGCCGTTAAACGAAGAGCAGCCGCAGCTTCTTTCGCATGCGATGCAGAGCGCCACAAGATAGATGCGCACCCCTCAGGTGAAATAACGGAGTATACAGAGTGCTCAAGCATATAAACCTTATTCGCCACAGCAATGGCAATCGCACCGCCTGAGCCACCTTCGCCAACAATGATAGAGATAATGGGTACATCAAGACGTAAGCAACTTTCGATGGATTTGGCAATCGCTTCGGCTTGTCCACGTTCTTCAGCACCTTTTCCTGGGTAGGCACCTGCAGTATCGACTAACGTGACAACAGGGATCTGGAATTGGGAGGCCATTTTCATCAGGCGCTGTGCTTTACGGTACCCTTCAGGGCGTGCCATACCAAAATTGTGGTGAATACGGCTTTCTGTGTCGCGGCCTTTTTCATGTCCCATGATCACAACGGACTGCCCATTAAAGCGTCCAAGCCCACCAAGGAGCGCGTGATCATCAGCGAAGTTACGGTCACCAGCCAAAGGCGTATAATCTTCAATTAAGGCATGTGCGTAATCGGTAAAATGCGGACGATCTTGGTGGCGGGCCACTTGTATTTTTTGTGCAGGCGTGAGTTTAGAATATGTTTGTTGCAACAAGCGCTCTGATTTCGAGGTCATGCGGCTAATTTCTTCATTGATATTGACGTCGCCAGCGCTTTCGCTCATATGGCGAAGTTCGGCAATCTTGCCCTCAAGTTCCAAAATTGGTTTTTCAAAATCC
>JBFHFW010000264.1:0-2073 GCA_041583395.1 Alphaproteobacteria bacterium | reverse complement strand
TGTCTTTTAGCCTGCGTTGCGCGGTTGAACTCGGACGAGCCATAACGGTATTTCCATCCGCCTTGCATGGCCAAAATACGCCCCGTATGTGGATCCATGGCAATCAAGGCGCCTTGGATGTCGGGAATTTGTTTCAGATCAAACAGGTCTGTGCCCTCAGCCTCTTTTTTACTGCTGCGCGGGGCGACAATAATAATATCGCCGACCGCAACGGCTTGATTAACGCGGTTAATCGGCCCACCGCGCGCATAGCCTTCATCAAGATATTTACGCGCCCAACTTACAGAATTAAGATCGAGCATGCCCTGCGTGCCGTCTTTAAAGGCAATCTCCGCGTTTTCCGCCGAGGCTTCCAGCACCAGCGCCAGTTTCCATTCGGAAGGCATCGATTCCTGTCGTTGAACGGCTTGTAAGCGTTCCAGCCAATTGTCCAGCTCTTCAAAATGTGCAATTGCTCCACGGTAACCGTGGCGGCGGTCATAGGCCTCAAGCCCGTCACGCAGCGCTTTAATGGCGATTCCTTGCAAGCGTGGATCAATGGTCGAACGCACAGCTAACCCTCCGCCATAAAGGCTTTCCTCGCCGTAGCGCTCAGCCAGTTCGCGGCGGACTTCTTCGGTGAAATACGGTGCATCAATTTTGCGGAAGGCATCATGGGGTGTTATTTCGAGCGGTTTTAATTTCGCCAGATCGGCCTGTGCCAATTCGATATAGCCGTTTTCTGCCATTCGGTCGATCACCCAGTTACGCCGTGCCAAGGCTTCATCATGTCTGCGCACGGGGTGATAGTTATTGGGTGCTTTGGGCAGGGCTGCGAGATAGGCCATTTCATGAATATCAAGCTCACTCAGCGATTTGTTGAAATATTGCAAGGCCGCCGCAGCTACACCATAAGCGCGTTGACCGAGATAGATTTCATTGAGGTACAGTTCCAACAGTCGGTCTTTGCTCATTGCGCGTTCCATACGGTACGCCAAAATCGCTTCTTTGATTTTACGCTCGTAAGAGACTTCACTGGTGAGCAAAAAGTTTTTGGCAACTTGCTGGGTAATGGTTGATGCGCCCTCGGGACGGCGACCAGCACCAATATTTTTGATATTGCGCAGCATTGCGCGGCTGATGGCAATAAAATCAACCCCGTCATGCTTGTAGAAATTTTTGTCCTCGGCGGAGATAAAGGCCTGCTTCAAAAGATCAGGCATGGTTTCAATTGGCATAAAGACGCGTTTTTCCTGCGCGAACTCTGCCATGAGACGCCCGTCACCGGCATAAAGACGCGTGACAATAGGGGGCTTATAGTCCTTAAGCTGGCGATAGTCCGGGAGATCCTGACCATAGCTGCTGAAGACGTAAATAACACCAATGATCAGCGCTACAAAACCAACAAATCCCAGCGAAAACAAGCCCAAAAATGCGAACCATAAATAGCGCATGGTTCTAAGCTACCCTTCTGGAGATCGGGCCGTCTGCGCTGCCGTTGATAAATTGATCGACATAAGGGTTGCCCGATTTATCGAGATCCTCGACCTTGCCATGCCACAGAATTTTGCCTTCATGGATCATGGCAACATAATCGGCAATCCGGCGTACAGAGGACATATCATGCGTGATAGAGAGCGCTGTTGCGCCAAGACCCTTAACGGAGTTTACGATGAGCTCGTTAATAACCTCGGCCATAATCGGATCAAGTCCTGTTGTCGGCTCGTCAAAGAAAATGATTTCTGGTTTTGTTGCAACCGCGCGTGCCAGTCCGACGCGCTTTTGCATCCCGCCCGAAAGTTCAGCTGGATACAGATCGGCCACTTCCGAGCGTAAGCCGACATTCATAATGCCTTGTACGGCAATTTCCCGCGCTTCGGCACGGGGCATTTTTTGGCCATAGATCAGGGCAAAAGCAACATTTTCCCAGACTTTCAGGGAATCAAACAAAGCAGCGCCCTGAAACAACATGCCAAAGCGTGCCATCAGTGCGTCATGCTCGCGCCCGCGTAGATGTGTGATTTCTTCGCCATCAACCTTGATCGAGCCGCTATCGGGCTGCAGCAGGCCAAGCACACATTTCAGCATCACGGA
>JBFHFW010000263.1:0-2075 GCA_041583395.1 Alphaproteobacteria bacterium | reverse complement strand
TTTGTTTTCTGCTGCACTGTCTGTCGGCTCGCGCCGCCCGGACGTTATCCGGCACCGTATTTCCATGAAGCCCGGACTTTCCTCTCGGCCAAAAGCCAAGCAGCTATCCGATCCTCTGACAAAACGCAATATAGGGTAAAGATTTAAAAATGCAAAGAATAGTGATTTTTAAATCCATGATTTAAAAATTGTACCGAGCAAGTGCGAGGCGCCCAATCGGGCGGAAGGCTCAGTGCCGTTTGAACGTGAGCGCAGCGAATAGAGTATAAAAATAAATGTGATTAACTTGCATGCGACTCGCCGGATTCCTTGCGAGTCCCGCGGAGTCTGATATTTTATATGTATCAGGGCTTGATTTTTAACCCGATTTGAGTCCATTCCGTTTCTTTAACCGATTCTTTTTATTAATTTTTTCCAAGCCAGCGTGATTCGCTAAAGGTTTTCAAAGATGAGTCATTATCCGGTTATGCTCCCCGAAGTGCTTGCGGCATTATCACCGCGGGATGGGGCTGTGTATGTGGATGGGACGTTTGGCGCGGGCGGATATACGCGTGCGATTTTAGAAGCAGCGGATTGCAAAGTGGTAGCCATTGACCGTGACGCCGATGCGGCGAAGCGCGCGGAAAGCTTTGAAAAAGAATATGGTGAGCGTTTTGAGTTTAAACGCGGATGTTTCGGCGATGTGGCTGCGTTATTAGGTGATCAAAAGATTGATGGTTTTGTGCTAGATATCGGTGTTTCCTCTTTTCAGATTGATGAGGCAGCGCGCGGCTTTTCATTCCGTTATGACGGGCCGCTTGATATGCGGATGGACACCGAAAATGGTCAATCTGCTGCTGATTTAGTGAATAGTATGCCTGAAGAAGAGCTTGCCAATATTATTTATAAATATGGCGAGGAGCGTAAATCCCGCCGCGTTGCGCATAAAATTGTCGAGATGCGCAAAAACCAGCCATTTGAGACCACTTTGCAGTTGGCCGATGCTGTGCGTGCATGTGTGCCGGCCTCGCGTGACGGGATTGATCCGGCAACCCGCACATTTCAGGCTTTGCGCATTGCGGTGAATGATGAACTGGGTGAGCTCGAGCGTGCGCTGGAGGCTTCGGTGCAGGTTTTGAAATCCGGTGGGCGTTTGGTTGTGGTGTCGTTCCATTCGCTCGAAGATGGTATGGTTAAGCGCTTCTTGCGTGAGAAATCGGGTGGCGCGGCGAAAGGCTCGCGTTATATGCCAGCGCAAGATGAAGAAGTATCGGTCTTTGCGTTGGAAAATCGTAAGGCAGTAAAGCCATCGGAAAACGAAATTGCTGAAAATCCGCGTTCACGTTCTGCACGCCTGAGATATGGGGTGCGGCTATGAGGTTATCCCGTTTGAAAACAGTTGTAATCTTTGTGGTGGCTGCGGTTTTGGGTACGGCGCTGCTGCAAATATCTCGCCATGTGCAAGATGCGCAGACCGAGCTGGTAAAGCTTGAGGCGCGATTGGCGAAAGAGCAAGAAGCTATGCGCGTATTGCAAGCAGAGTGGGCGTTTTTGAACTCTCCGGCGCGTTTGGAGGGGTTGGCGCAGGAATATCTCGGGTTGGAAGCACCTGACGCGGCGCGCATCACAACCAGTGGCGATGCTTTGCCACAGCAAGAGCAATCTGTATTGATGCACGAAATATCCGCACAGCCAGCCTCGGTTGTTATTGTGAGGCCTGCTCGTAAACCCGTCCATAAAATGCAGGTGCATGATTTTGATGATTTACTAGAGGAGATCGCACCATGATTTTCTCACGCGCTATACGTCGTAAGGCAATCCGTATTGAAGGTGAACGCGGCGCTGCGATCGAACAAGCGCGCGGGCGTTTGGTGTTTTTGGGTGGGTGTTTTGTGCTGGTCTATGCGGTTATCGCTGTGCGTGCAGTTGATTTGACATTGATTAGTGGTGGCGCTCGCTCGCAAAGCTATGCCATGAATACGCAGGTCAAGGCGCTTCCGCAGCCCTTGCGGGCGGATATTACGGATCGCAATGGTGTGCTATTGGCGACAACATTAAAGACAGCTTCGCTTTTTGCTGATCCGCATTTGATTGCC
>JBFHFW010000262.1:0-2090 GCA_041583395.1 Alphaproteobacteria bacterium | reverse complement strand
TTTAATCTTGGCTTCATAAAACTCTTTTGACATTTCACCATCACCGCTTTCCAGCTTGGTCTGTGCGACCAGCGCCATCTGACACCACATATAGGCCATCGCCACCAGTGCGAATTGGCGCAGATAATCGGATGAGGCTGCACCCGCTTCATTGGGATCTTTCATACCTTGCTGGGCAATCTGTGCTGTGGCCTGCTGCAGTTTCGCAAAGGCTTTTGCCAACGGAAAGATAAATTCCGCCATCTGCGCATTGGCTTGGTTAGTCTCGATAAAGTCCTGCACAGGATGGAAGAAACGGCGTAACAAGCGTCCGAACCCAACACCCATTTTACGCCCGACCAGATCGAGCGCCTGAATACCGTTGGCGCCTTCATAAATCTGGGCAATGCGCGCATCACGCACATATTGCTCGACCCCGTGCTCGGCGATATAGCCATGCCCGCCATAAGTTTGGACGGTTAAATTCGCAATTTCCGAGCCCATATCGGTTTGATAGGCTTTGATAATCGGCGTGAGGAGAGCGACTAGATCATCAGCGCGTTGACGCTCATCCGCGTCTTCGTGTTTGAGGGAGATATCAAGCTCCTTCCCGACCCAGTAAGACAGCGCCCGCGCGCCCTCCGTAAAGGCTTTGGAGATCAGCAGCATCCGGCGCACATCGGGATGAACGATAATCGGATCGGCCGGTTTTTCGGGGAATTTTGCGCCATCCAGCGCCCGCATCTGCAAGCGCTCCTTCGCGTAGGCACGTGCATTTTGATAGGCCACCTCGGCAATGCCGAGCCCCTGCATCGCCACACCGAGGCGCGCATCATTCATAAAGGCAAACATGGCTTTTAGCCCTTTATGCGGCTCACCCACTAACCAGCCTACTGCGTCATCCAAATTCATCACACAGGTTGCATTGCCATGAATGCCCATTTTATGTTCGATCGAACCGCACGCAATCCCGTTACGCGCACCGGCCTCGCCATCATCTTTAGGCAGGAATTTCGGCACAACAAAGAGCGAGATTCCCTTCACACCCTCCGGCGCATCGGGCAACTTCGCCAGCACCAGATGGATAATATTGTCACTCAAATCATGCTCTCCGGCGGAGATAAAAATTTTGGTGCCTGTAATCTTACAAGAGCCATCATTTTGCGGCTGCGCTTTGGTTTTAATCAGGCCGAGATCGGTCCCGCAATGCGGCTCGGTCAGACACATCGTACCCGACCATGTGCCTTCGGCCAGTTTGGGCAAATAAGTATTTTTAAGGTCATCATTGCCGAATTTATGCAGAGCCTCATACGCGCCATAAGACAGACCAGGATACATCCCAAAGCTCATATTGGCCGAGCAAATCATTTCCTTCATCGCCGTATTGATCAGCATCGGCATGCCCATCCCGCCATATTCCGGTGAGCATGCCAGACCGCACCAGCCGCCTTCAACAAAAGTATCGTAAAGTTCTTTAAAGCCCTTGGGCGTGCGTACTACACCATTTTCAAATGTGCAGCCTTCCTGATCGCCCACCTGATTGAGAGGGAAGAGTGCCTCAGCACATAATTTTCCGCCTTCTTCCAAAATCTGATCAATCAGATCCGCGCTTGCATCCTCATAGCCCGGCAATGCTGAAACGGCTTCAGTCCCCAGCAGCTCATGTAAAACAAAACGAATATCTTCTAAAGGTGGCTCATAAACAGGCATAGTGTGAAAATCTCCTTAGGATCAAAGGCCGATCTTGCCAGTATAACGTAATTTGAAAGAGAAATCGTGGAGAAAATATGATTTAGGAAAAGCTAACTTTCACACCGCGCTTTTTGAAGTAGCTTTGCATCATTTTTCGGCCTGCGCGGTTATTTTGCGCCAGCTTTGCCGGATCAGCAGCAAATTCCTTTGCCCCAGCCGCTTCCATTGCGGCCTTGAGGTTAGCGATATGCAGGTCGATATCCGCATTATCCGCTGCTAGAGATTGATAGACCGCGTCTGTGGCTTGTTCCAGTGTCAGTGTACCCATATCCGTTTTAAATCCTTGTCGAAAGTACGTTGCATTGCCCTATATTTATCGCTATAAAGACCGCGCATAGCAACAAGAAAGGCGCAAAATC
>JBFHFW010000261.1:0-2092 GCA_041583395.1 Alphaproteobacteria bacterium | reverse complement strand
GGACATAAAGTCATCCGTGTTAGTGTTGATGCCGAACCAGATACTGGAAAAACAACACTTCTCGAAAACATCCTTTATTATCTCACTGATGGTGATGAACATATAAAAGAAATTTATGACTATAATGGCATGAAGATAAACTTCAAAGATGGCGGCAATTCTTTGGCATGGTCAGAATATATCTGTCTGGAAAGAAACGAACACCACCGCACAATGGACTCATTGCTCGGCGGTGATTTTCCTGCAACAAGCGAACAACATAAGCATCCACCCCTTCCCGAACGCGAAGCTAATGGATTTGACTTTATTGAACACTCATTCAGAGTTCCTACGGAACTTTTGGACTATAAAATCTCAATTACAAAAAAAGATAAAACAACCCGCGAAATATCTTTTGCATTTGAAAACCTTAATACAAAAGATATCAAAGCCATTCAACAAATGGCTTTAGCTCCCTAAATATGAATAGGACGTTTTGCTACGGCCAAAGCAGCCTCTTTCACCACTTCAGTCAAAGTCGGATGCGCATGACAAGTGCGTGCAATATCCTCGGCGGTGCCTTCGAATTCCATCACTGTGACAACTTCCTGAATAAGATCACCGACATTGGGGCCAATCATATGAGCACCTAAAACGCGGTCTGTTTGCGCATCGGCAATGATTTTGACAAAGCCGTCCATTGCACCCATCGCGCGTGCGCGCCCATTAGCCATGAACGGGAATTTACCAACGTTATAAGCCACGCCGGCCTCTTTCAATTGAGCCTCTGTCTGACCGACATTTGCCACTTCCGGCCATGTATAAACCACACCCGGGATCATGTTGTAATCAATATGCCCGCTTTGCCCCGCGAGCATCTCAGCCAAAATAACACCTTCATCTTCGGCTTTGTGCGCAAGCATTGGCCCCGCAATCACATCACCGATCGCATAAATACCCTTCACAGAGCTCTCGAAATGCGCGTCCACTTCAACGCGACCGCGCTCATCCATTTTCACACCGACCTTATCCAAGCCGAGCCCGTCTGTGTAGGCTTTGCGCCCCACAGCCATCAGAACAATCTCGGCCTTCAGCGTTTCCGCATCGCCGCCTGCGGCAGGTTCAACTTCCAATGTCACATCCTTCTTACCGGCCTTGGCACTGGTCACTTTGCTGGAAAGCTTAAAGTTCAAACCTTGCTTCTTAAAGATTTTAAGCGCCTCTTTGCGCACCTCTTCATCCATACCGGGCAGGATATTGTCGAGATATTCAACAACTGTAACCTCGGCACCCAAACGACGGTAAACCGTCCCGAGCTCAAGCCCGATCACGCCGCCACCAATAACGACCATAGATTTCGGCACGTCTTTAAGCTCCAAAGCGCCCGTTGAAGAGACAATACGTTCCTCGTCAATCTCGATACCGGGCAGAGAAATCACATCAGAGCCCGTCGCAATGATAATGTGCTTGGCCTCAAATTCATCTTTGCCGACCTTTACGCGGCCAGCAGCAACAATCTCGCCCAAGCCCTTAAGATGTGTGATTTTGTTTTTCTTGAAGAGGAACTCAATGCCCTTGGTATTAGCGGCAACAACGCTGTCTTTATGCGCGCTCATCTTATCCCAATTAACATTCGCACCTTTAATCTCGATCCCCATATCCGCCATATGATGCGCGGCATCCTCATATTTCTCGGACGCGGAAAGCAGCGCTTTGGAAGGGATACAGCCCACATTCAAACAAGTACCCCCGAGTGTCTCGCGCTTTTCCACACATGCCGTTTTCAAACCCAACTGCGCACAACGAATAGCCGCCACATAACCACCGGGCCCCGCACCAATTACAATCACATCGAATTTATTGTCAGACATCACACTTTCCCTCGTTAAACACTACAAAGTCTAAGACTCCGAGACCATAGCGGATAAAACATAAAAAACAAGATCAAAAAAATTGACATATTGGAATCATGTCTATAAAAGAATTCTAATAATCATTATTGAAAAAGGCGTTGTAACTTTGGCAGACATTGTACATATCACAGAATCTGATATCACAACTTTTGAAAGCAATTTAAGCACTCAAGAAACTGAATATCTTGAAAAACTTGGAT
>JBFHFW010000260.1:0-2105 GCA_041583395.1 Alphaproteobacteria bacterium | reverse complement strand
TTACATCAATAAAATTAAATTTAGGAGTCTTATCCATTTTCTTACCTTGAAACCTGCTATCTTTCTACGCTACTAAATAAAGAGTCTCAAAGGAAAAGACCAAAGAATGACGACACAATCCACATCCCCTGCCCCCCGTGCCATTGCATTATGGCTGCTGAGCTGCGCTGCCCTTGTCTTTACGATGGTTGTGATCGGTGCCATCACACGCCTGACCGAATCAGGACTGTCCATGGTTGAATGGCGCCCCTTGCTTGGTGCGCTACCACCAATCAACGAAGCCGAATGGCAAAGGGTTTATGCGCTCTATCAAGCCTCCCCGCAGTTCCAAAAAACAAATTTCTGGATGGAAATCAATGATTTCAAAGCCATTTTCTTTTGGGAATGGGCGCATAGACTGCTGGGGCGCTTTATCGGGATTGCCTATGCCCTGCCACTCCTCTACTTCTGGCTCCGCAAACAAATCCCGGCAGGCTATAAACCCAAATTTTTGTTTGTCCTGTTTCTAGGCGGATGCCAGGGCTTAATGGGATGGTACATGGTTAAAAGCGGCCTTGTCGACGTCCCTGCGGTTTCGCACTTCCGCCTTAGCGCCCATCTCACACTTGCCTTTTTAATCTTCGCATGTCTGGTCTGGCTGGCACTCTCGATATTGCGCTCTCCCGATAAAGCAACCCAAAGCAAGCCGCTTTTCATCCATGGGCTTATTGTTCTTGGTATCTACATACTAACCGTCTTTTGGGGTGCCTTTACCGCAGGCCTCGATGCAGGGCTTGTCTATAACACCCATTTCCCAATGATGACGGACACAAGCTGGCTACCACCCGAGGGGCTTGATATCTTGCACGATCACGGCGCTGTGCAATTCACACATCGCTGGCTTGCTATCGCAACACTGCTCCTGACGCTTTCTTGGTGGGCACATGGCTGGCGACGTGGGCAAACGCGATTATCGCTCAAATTACTGGCCGTAATGATTATCGCGCAAGCCGCTTTGGGGATTGCAACACTGCTTTCAGGCGTAAATATTCATGCCGCAGTAACCCATCAAGCAGGAGCCCTAATCACATTGCTCCTCATCCTCGTAACGATACATCAAATGCTTCCAAGACGTTCGTAAACTGCGCTTGGGGATGCTGGCTTGCGCGATAACAAGATCCTGCACCTCCTTGCCCGAGGGCAAAGCAACCTTTGCAAATGGTGTAAGAGGATCTTTAAAAAATTGTTCTATGGCATCCAGATCACGATCAACCATCTCTGTGTGTTTAGCATGAGAAGCCGATAACATCGGTATCGACATTGTCTCCGGCGATATGTCGCGCACATTTTGAGATAAAGACGTTTTTCGATCTTCTTTCTCCTCCAACGGCGCAAAATACTCAACAATCTCGGGCGTATAAAGATGCAAAGATATATCCCGCCCGAAACGCTCTATCACGCCGCCAATATAAGGAAGAGATGCTTGATCCTCCAACCCGTTACAAAGTTCAACAAACGCCAGGCGTCGTTCCTCTGCCTGATTTTCCAACCAGGCACGACGCCCCTTATTCGGCGTACCAAAATAATCGTAAGACAAAAGCTCGGCACCAAAAATATATTCGGCCACAGCCTCCCAACGCTCCATAAATTTCAAGCGCCCATCCAGATTGTCATGGATATTCAATACATACAGATCATTGCGCAAGCGCGGCAAATCCTCGCTTACAAAATTATCCGGATTAATCTTTTCAAGATCTCCTGATGTCTTTGATTTTGGTGATTTAGAAAAATCATCGGAAATAGTCATGGCAGCAAGCAAACGTTAAAAATCCATTCAGTAGTTAGGCTTCAACCACAACTTACACAGATTTTACGGTGATGTCGAAGGCTCATTCACAACAGCAGGAGATTTCGGCTTGGTCTCGGCTTGTGGTGATGATGTTTCATTATTATGCGCATTGTTAAAACCTGCTTTTAAATCTGGGGCGATAGATAATCCCGCAGGCTTTAAAACATCTTCTCGAACAAATCTGTGAAAATGTTGCGCCGAAAAAGCAACCTGATGAGCATTATAAAGATCTGGATCTCTTCCTTCAATCATCCCCACAGAGCTTTTAGCACGATCT
>JBFHFW010000259.1:0-2113 GCA_041583395.1 Alphaproteobacteria bacterium | reverse complement strand
GGTTTTAAAGACATCTTTTTCTTCATCTGTAAGGATGTCCAAATGCTGGACAGAGCCTTCATTGGTAAAGATTGATGACCAGACATCTTCTGTATTGTGGCCTTTTTCTTCAAGGATGGCTTCAAGATAACGGTTTTTCACAGGGAAAGAACCGGAAAGTGTTTTGTGGGTATAGGCATTGGCGGCAATAGGCTCGATACCGGGGCTTGCGCCACCACAAATGATGGAAATCGATGCCGTCGGAGCAATCGCCATCTTGTTCGAGAAGCGCTCATTAATGCCGTAATCGGCTGCATCGGGGCATGCACCGCGCTCTTCGGCCAATTTGATGGAGGCCGCATCCACGCCGTTTTTCAAATGTTGGAAAATACGCTTGTTCCAGACTTTGGCCATGACGCCTTCCATCGGGATCATTTTTGATTGCAAGAAGGAGTGCCAGCCCATCACGCCCAAACCAACCGAGCGTTCGCGCATGGCGGCATATTTGGCGCGTTTCATGCTATCGGGAGCTTTGGCGATGAAGTCAGATAAAACATTATCCAAGAAACGCATCACGTCTTCGATAATTTGCGGATGATCTTTCCACTCGTCATATTTCTCGAGATTCATGGAAGACAAGCAGCATACTGCTGTGCGGTCATTGCCCAAGTGATCTTTGCCTGTTGGCAAAGTAATTTCAGAGCAGAGGTTTGACATTTTTACATTCAAACCAGCCATTTTGTGATGTGCAGGAATGCGGTCATTCACGTGATCAATAAAGACCATATATGGCTCGCCGGTTTCAACGCGTGCTGTTAATAGTCTGATCCAAAGATCGCGTGCATTGACTTTATCGATGACGGCATTGTCTTTTGGTGAGCGCAGTGCCCATTCTTCATTATTTTCAACCGCATGCATAAAGCCATTTGTGACCAGCACACCGTGATGGAGGTTGAGGGCTTTGCGGTTCGGATCACCACCTGTCGGGCGGCGAATCTCGATAAATTCTTCAATCTCGGGGTGCCAGATCGGCAGGTAAATCGCAGCAGAACCACGACGCAATGAGCCTTGAGAGATCGCGAGTGTCAGGGAATCCATTACGCGGATAAAGGGCACGATGCCTGAAGTTTTACCATTACGGCCAACTTTTTCACCGATTGAGCGCACATTGCCCCAGTAAGAGCCAATACCGCCGCCAAGGGATGCCAGCCATACATTTTCATTCCAGAGTTCTACAATATCACCCAGAGAATCATTGGTTTCATTGAGGAAGCAGGAAATGGGCAGGCCACGTGACGTGCCACCATTGGAAAGTACAGGTGTAGAGGGCATAAACCACAATTTTGACATGTAGTCATACAGACGCTGCGCATGCGCATTATCATCGCCGTAATACATAGCCACGCGCGCAAAAAGACCTTGATATTCTTCTTCAGGCATCAAGTAGCGGTCTGTGAGTGTCGCTTTACCAAACGTAGTGAGATTTTCATCGCGGGCCCGATTAATTTGAACACGGTTGCCTCTTTCCATCTGTGCGACATCAAACATGAGTCTACTCCTTCAAAAAATTTGTCTATCTGGTTGCTCTTTGGTTCGAGCAGTATTTTTTTGGAATGCTGCTTATGCGAAAACACACAAGCCTTAGTGCTTATTCTTGAATTAACCTACTATATATCGTGTTTTGTAGCAATACGACTTTATTCCTATAAAAGATTTATCCTGATCATAGAATCATGATATTTCAGTAGATTAAAGTAGATATCCCCGTCTCTACACACAGTAAAATCGCAATAAAATTACTTGGATAAAGCACTATATCTGGTGTTTTTTGTTTTCAAAAAACTGATCCACAATCCTTTTTCTCAAGCTAAATTAGTGTGAATGCCACAGAATGCAAAGCTTTTGCTTTTGATTCTTAAAATAGGGGGTGGGTATCTCGGAAAATAGTATTTTTCTTGCGCAAAAAGATCGATATGTCGGCTACTTCTTTTCCCAGCCATTATGGCTTTGCTGCCAATAGGTCACATCATGACCGGCGTCTTTATAGGTCTTCCATTTGCTGCGGGCGTTGGAGACGGCTGTAGGGTCGTGGCCATCCAGCATTTCGCAGCATAATGTATAGCTATCCATGTTC
>JBFHFW010000258.1:0-2123 GCA_041583395.1 Alphaproteobacteria bacterium | reverse complement strand
GTATCGTCTTGGCGAAAAACGGGAGGAACAGGATAACCGCCAATTGGCGTACAACGAATAAATTGTTCACCAAAACTCTTTTCAATATCGGTCAAACGCATATCATGTTCATCAACAAAACATCCTACCTCGAACAGATGCACAGCCTCTTCACCTGATGCAGCCGTGTTTTGTGAGCATGCGCCGATAATTATTAAATCACACTCTTTAAAGGCATCAATAATGCGTGCTCTGGATATATCGCGCGGGGCTTCAACAATAACAAAGCTATGATCATCGCCTGAGTCTGCATAATCAATTTTAGCCACCACAACGGATTTTTGTGCCAGTCGCTCGAGTTTTTCAGGTGAGCCATAGGGAAGCGCTCCGACAATGCGCATTTTATGGATCGTTTCACTATCCTGATTCATCAAAACTTTCCACCATGGTTGGTCATCACCATCTTGCGGCCAGGGCACCACTGCAATATTCGAATCATCTTCACGCACTGCGGATATGGCCTGCACAGCACTGGCAGAACGACTCATCGGCAAAACGCTGCCAAAATAATCCTTGGCCGAGTCCCAGCAATACTCCAGACCCGCGCCGGACGTCACATGGACATGCAACCCCTTTTGTAACATACACACCGCACCGACCAGCTCACGCCAAATACCCACAATGGCGGCCTGCGGAAGAGCTCCTTCATGACGCCCCAAAAGGCGGCGAACCATCATGGCTTCACGAGCAGGCTGGACAACAGGCTTATCGTGTTTGCGCTTTTCCTCGCAAATATCGACAATCAGTGAGGCACGCTTCATCAATAAGTCATGGATTTGATTATCCAGCTTATCAATTGTTTTGCGAATTTCATCCAGTTTCTTAGACATGTTTTTGTTCTTAGCCGTAGCACACCCGAAAAGCAAGCTATCTTGTACGTTGTGACGTTACAGGGCGTGGAAATAAACCACGTCCACGCACCCTGATCTTAGAACCACCATTTGGTTCCGCCTTGGCATAGAGTTGTTTGCTGACTTCAATTAAATGAACTCCCGCAGCAAGGGGGAGGTATTTTCGTCCCATTGCTTCGTAAAAGCCCGCTGATCTCCAGAAAAATGAAGCGCGAAATGGCGGAATAAAGAGTGCCCCGTCTGTGTGCTCGTGGACAAAGCCATTTTGTTCCAAAAAACACACCATCTGTTTCGCACTATAGGGCGTTCCTTGCCCAAAAGGCGACCAATCCGCACGCGTCCAAAGACCTGTACGGTTTGGCACAACGATCAACAAACGCCCCGAAGAGTTAAGGACACGCCAGATTTCTTCCAGATTTGCACCAAGATGCTCCGCAAACTCAACTGAATGCACCATGATCATGCGATCAACGGAGTTACTTTCCAGTGGAATTTCTGATTCTTCGCATACACATGTACAATTTTTCTCTCCAGAGTCTCGTGGCCATGCAAACCCCCCTTGCCCCGCCGGTACAATGGAAAGAGTACGTTCGGCACCATCATTGATAAAATTGCGCAAATAAGGTGCAGCATAGCCAAAACCAACCACACGCAACCCTTTGGTGTTCGGCCATAATTCACGAATATGCCGCTGCAAAATTCGCCGCACCACGCGCCCGACTTTACTGTTGTAAAATGTTTTTAAATCTTGGGATGAACAATACATGACCACACACTATAAAGGAGTTCTCAAAAAACTAAAACCTCCTCGGTATGCTGAACCATATCAAAAAAACTTGACTTATTCCCTGTGAATAGGTTATTATTTTACATATTTAAAAACAATAAAAGAAAGAGGTACAAATATGGCCGATACAAATAATGCCGATACAAATAATCTAGTCACACAGAATTTTTCAGATGCCCAGCAGCATCACAACGAAACTCTAGCCAGAGCGGAAAAGGGACTATCACGGGGATCATGGGATGATCCTGAGCTCACTGATCCTGATAAAATTTGTGCGGTTCACCACCAAGCAACAGAAGGTGAACCTTATAGAGACGAGCTAGACGAGATTCCTGCAAAACCTACAGAACCATTTCCCTTCGTAGGCTAGAGATAAGTGGCATATCAGCCGCTGGCATGGGGTAGTCGTAGAGCTCATTAGGCATGACCCATTTCAGAGCGATATG
>JBFHFW010000257.1:0-2156 GCA_041583395.1 Alphaproteobacteria bacterium | reverse complement strand
GTGTTGGTGCGGTGATGCTAGAGCCTCGATTTTTTGTTCTTTGCGCCAGATTGTATAGACCTTTATTCCCGCAGCATCGGCAATGCGCATAGACATATTTTCAAACTCTGCGCCGCGGCGGGTGATGAAGTCTTTCGCGTGTCCTTTGCTGTCGATATAGATCTCGCGGATGCCTGCTTCGGCAATATTTTTCATGCAATTCGGGCAGGGCGGATCGGTCACGAAGATAGAGGCATCTTGCGTGCGTGGGGCGGCCAAAATACAAGCGGTTTCGGCGTGGACTGTCGGGCTGGCATTGCCGATTTTTTCATCGGGCACGAATTTCTCCAGCAAACAAGGTGGCCAGAAATTTGTGCGGGAGATGTGATAGGGCTCGCCCCGCGTATCAGTTCCGGCAATGGTGGCGGCAACTTTGTTTGTTTCGTGTGGGCTGCTGAGGACAATATCAACGGCATGCTGCATGTGTGTGAAAGGGGTGTTTGTATTCATAACCCCTTTAATTTAAATTATATTTTGTGTTTATCCTAGTGATAAAATTACGTCGATATCGGCGTGGCTTTTGCTGCATTGATCGGTAATTTGATTGTAACTTGCGTTCCGACATTGATTTGTGAATCGATTTTAATGCTGCCACCGTGTAGCTCGATGAGTTCTTTGGTGATGGCCAGTCCTAGTCCTGATCCTTCATGTTCGCGCGTATAGCTGGCGGAGACTTGTTCGAACGGGCGCATGATGTTGGCGAGTTTGTTGGCGGGAATGCCGATGCCTTCATCGCGGACTGTGATTGTGATGTCATTTTCGCCTGTAATGCAGTTCAGTTCAACTTTGCCGTTGTCTTTGGAAAATTTAATCGCATTGGAGAGTAAATTCAGGATGATTTGCAGGCTTGCACGGCGATCGGCAACGATTTTAAATTCCGGATCGGGTAGGCCACTAACGCTGAGGTGAATGTTGTGGTCAAGTGCGCGGCTTTGCATCATGTCTGCTGCGCGTTTGATCACATTGGCGATGCGGAATTTCTCGAGTATGAGCTCATATTTTCCGGCTTCGATTTTCGACATATCGAGAATATCGCTGATGAGGTCAAGCAAATGCGCACCACTGTCGCGGATGCTATCGACATATTCGAGATATTTTTCATTGCCAACGGGGCCAAGAAGCTGTCCGTGGATCATCTCGGAGAATCCAATAATCGCATTCAAGGGCGTGCGGAGTTCATGGCTCATATTGGCGAGGAATTGCGATTTTGCGTTATAGGCGCGCTCTGCCGAGTCTTTTGCTTCTTTAAGTTCACTTTCGTAAAGCATGCGTTCGGTCATATCTTGCATAATGCCGTAGAGTTCGATCGCTTCGCCATCATCATTATTCAAACAGCGCCCTTCGCAGCGGATAAAGCGTTCTTCACCGTTTTGCTGGATAATGCGGAATTCGACATCGAAATCATTTTGACTGATGATGGCGCGCTGTAAGGCATGATCAATCAGGTCGATATCATGACGGTGAACCATGGCGTTCATGCTGTGCATGGTGGGGGAGAATTCATCACGTGTGACGCCGAAAATGCGGTAAATCTCATCTGACCATGTGATTGTGCTCTGACCAATGATCCAGCTCCAGTGCCCCATGCGCCCGATGCTTTCGGCTTCGCTGAGCTGTGTTTCACGGCGCTTTATCGCATTGTGTTGTTCTTTGATCGCGGTAATATCCCGTCCGCAGTAATAGCGGCGATTGCCCTGATTTTGGTGTTGCCATTCGATCCATCGGATATTGCCGTCTTTGGCGATCATGCGTGCCTCGAAATAGGGGCTGTTATGGGCGCGGTCATCTTCATGCAACAGGTCAGAGAAACTTGCCCCCGCCATGGAGGCTTCGCTATAGCCCAATGTCGAGAGGAATGTCTGGTTGGCATTAAGAACATGGCCATTCGCATCGGTGATAATCATGAGCTCTTGCGTCATTTGTGCAAAACGATAGAGGTCTTCGTGTTTTTCAATGGCAAATTTTTGTTGGGCTTCTGCGAGATTATCATTTTTGATGATTTTGGACTTAAAGGCCTTCATCAAAGCACGGGAATTTTTGTTTTCCGTGGCGTGCGAGGCAATCAGGTATCGTTTATTGTCCGGCATCTCCAGCCAGTCAAAGTGAAAGATCATGGG
>JBFHFW010000256.1:0-2167 GCA_041583395.1 Alphaproteobacteria bacterium | reverse complement strand
TTTGAGTGATGTTTCTGTGCTGGTAAAGGGAAGGAAGAGGGTAACGGTGGTGCCTTTATTTTCGGTGCTATCGATTTTGACAGTACCACCATGTAGGTTAATGATATTTTTCACCAGTGAAAGCCCAAGGCCTGCGCCGCCCTTGGAAAGCGGGGCGTTTTGAAGGCCGGAGCCTGCGCGCTCGAACGGGGCGAAGATGCGGTTTTGGTCAACTTTTGAAATGCCGACACCATTGTCTTGTACGATGATTTGCAAGCCCTCTTTTTGACGGATGGCTTGGAGGCTAATCTCTCCGTTTTCAGGCGTAAAGTTGATCGCATTACGGATCAGGTTAATGAGTGCTTGTTGTATACGGCGCTCGTCAGCATTGATTGTGCCAATCGTTTCAGGACAATCCAACGTGAATTTGATGGCTTTTTTGTGTGCCCATTCGCTGATGAGTTCGGCAACATGGCCGAGCATATCCTTGATATTAATGTCTTTGCGCTCAAGGGTGAGGTATCCGGCCTCGAGTGTCGAGAGATCAAGGATATCATTGATCAGATCGAGCAGTTTTTGTGAAGCTTTGCTGATGTCGTGCGTGTATTCTTTTTGTTTATCATTCAGTGGTCCGAAATATTCCTGATCGAGGATTTCATTAAAGCCCATAATGGCGTTGAGCGGCGTGCGGAGCTGGTACGAGACATTGGCCAAAAAGTCGAGTTTGAGTTGTTCTGCGGCTTCGAGGGCGGCATTTTTCTCACGCAAGGCCGTTTCAACACGGACTTTGTCGGTGACATCGGAGTAGGTTACCAACACCCCACCATCAGGCAGCGGAACGGTGGCAAAATCCACAAGCGTATCATCGGCGCGGGTCATGCGTCCCTCATGCATCAGGCGGTCGAGGCCTTTTGAAATGAGTTCTTCTTTACGCTGCGGCCATTCTTCTTCGGTGAAGTAGCTCTTGGTTTTCTCGATCAGTCTGGTGATATGCGGTTCATTATCGATATCTTCGGGATGAAAGCCCCACAGGCGGCTATAGGCCGGATTGGAGAGTTTCAGGCGTCCGTCCCCGCC
This sequence comes from Alphaproteobacteria bacterium, assembly GCA_041583395.1. GTDB lineage: Bacteria > Pseudomonadota > Alphaproteobacteria > Micavibrionales > Micavibrionaceae > UBA6929. The sequence continues at coordinate 1,111 of JBFHFW010000256.1, read as the reverse complement.
AAACACGGCGACAGCCTCGCCCAAATTATCGAGCGTTTCTTTTTGTACGGCGATGAGTGTGTTGTAGGAGCTTTCAAGCTCAAGGCCGCTGGTGACATCCTCGAATGTCATCATGAGACCGCCCATAGAATGCGGGACGACCAGCATACGCAGGACTGATCCATCGGGAAGATAGAGCATATCTTCATGCGGATTAATGAGTGTCGTGAACATATCCGTCCAGCTTTTCTTGAAGCTGCGGAAGTCGGCTTGTTCAGGGAGCCTGCGGGTCTCACGGAGCTTTTCCATGATCTCGCCAAGCTTCGGGGATTTATCCAGCCACTGGCCTTCAAGGCTCCAGAGCTGGGCGAAGGCAGCATTATAAAATTCCAGTTTTTCATCAGCCGTAAAGATGGCGATGGCGGAATGGAGCTGCTCAAGTAATTCATGGTGCGAGGATTGATAGCGTTTGAGCTTGGTTTCCAGCTCTTCTTCGCGCGTGATGTTATAGGCGATACCCAGTGTCATGCCCAATGGGCCGAGTGGAATTTCCGAGAGCCTTAGAAGCAAGCGCTTGCCTTGGAAAACGCCGTGTGCAGTGGTGTCTTTGGCGGTGCCTTCAGCCATGGCGGCTTTGGCCAGCGGCTTGCCGGGTAAAATGGTGTCTTCCTGACGGGCGGTGGCTTTTTTCTTGAGCGCTTGGGCGGCGAGCTCTTTTTGCTCGCTAATTACGGTGATCATATCCGTGCCGAGATATTCGGCGTAAGTCGTATTGCACCAAACCAGATTTTGCTCGTTATCGCGCAGCCATACGGGGCGCGGGATTGAGTTCAGCGCGGCTTGCACTTGATTAAGTTCGCTGAGATTGCTTTGGGATTGCTCGGCTTTTTCTTCTTGGGCTTTGATATCCTCGGTGACGTCCTCGATCCAGATAACTTGATAGCTTTCCCCGCCTTTAAGGTCATAGCCTTGTGATCCGGAGAGTTTAAGCGTGCGGTTATTTTTATCATTGTGGCGCTGGACATTTAGTGTAAAAGGCGCGCCGGATTTGCGCAGGCGGTCATAGAGGCCTTCGAGGGCGGCGGCGTCCTCAAGCTCGATCTGGTTTTGGATATCGGCGAGTGTTTTGATG
>JBFHFW010000255.1:0-2180 GCA_041583395.1 Alphaproteobacteria bacterium | reverse complement strand
TTGTCAGGAATAATCCCACGCGCCAACATCTCTCTAACGCTCATAGAACCCTCATTAGGCGGCATCTTCCATATCCTCTTCAATAAATTGCGTTAAATCCGGCTTGAAGTAATTCGGGCCTTTCATGACCTTGCCATCACTCTCGCGGTAGATTGGTTTACCGTCTTCTCCCAGCTTCGACATGTTGGAGCGATGCACCTCGGCAAAAGCCTCATCTTTAATGTAGTGCAGGCCAAAAGCTAAAAATGCACCATCGAGCACATATTGCAAATCCAGCAAAGCATCCAGCGTTTCGACCATATCACCTGCAGCCAGAGCCTCTTTCAACTCGTCCAGCTCTTCAGCCAGCAAACTGATCCGCAGAGCGCGGGTTTTTTCATCGGACAACGTCTGGCATGGCTCCACAGGAGCACCGTAAGTCTCGTGAAATTCCTGAACTTGTTCTAACGTTGTTTTAGCCATTACTCAACAGCCTCCAGAATTTGTGTCTTGGAAAAAGCCTGTGCGCATTCACGCATTGTCTCAGAGCTTCGCGCTATCGCATTGGTAAGATAGAAGTTTTTCACCGGAGAGACAAAAGCATCACTGCTGACTTTGCCCTTATCACCAAATGCGCCCCACTTGGCGGGTTTAATCTGGTCAATCTCTGTCAAATGCGGCCACTCGGCTGTGATACGCTCACGCAAAGCCGCCTGATTATCATAAGGTAATGTCACCTTCAAATGTTCGGACAAAGCACGTAAAATCGCCCAGTCTTCACGCGCATCACCCGGTGGGTTTACCGCACGGCGTGCAAGCTGAGGACGGCCTTCTGTATTGACGTAGATACCGTCTTTTTCGGTATAAGCCGCACCCGGCAAAACGACATCAGCACGCTGCGCCCCGTGATCGCCATGATGACCTTGATAAATCACAAAAGTTTTCCAGCCAATTTCCTTGGCGGCATTAAACTCATCCGAGCCGAGCATATAAAGCGCCTTGATCGAGCCGTCTTTTGTACCCGCCAAAATATCGGCAAATCCCTTGCCTCCGGCTTGCGGCACAAAACCAGCCTCCAAAGCACCCACGCGGGACGCTGCAGATTGCAAAACGTTAAACCCGTTCCAATCTTTCTTCACAACACCCATTTTCTCGGCCAACTGATAGCAAAGATGCTGTACAGCCGCACCGTCTTCACGGGCAAACGCACCATTACCAACAATGATCATCGGTTTCTTAGCACCTTTAAAGATCGGCGACTTAATCAGATTTTCGATATCTTTCGGTGATGTGCCAACGTGCTCATACTTATAAGTCAGATCAACAGCCTCGCCAATCAAAGCCACTGGCACACGGTTTTCACGTACAGCTTTTAGGATACGTGCATTGACCAATGTACCCTCAAAGCGTGGATTTGTGCCGATCAATAAAATCGCATCGGCCTCTTCAATCCCGGCGATACCGGAATTCATGAGGCAGCCCGCACGTGCGCCCGCATCAATGTGCGAGCCATCTGTTCGGCAGTCCATATTGGGTGAACCGAGCGCCGTGAGCATATCTTTAAGCGCAACAATCGATTCGAGATCAGCCAAATCGCCAACCAAACCAGCGATTTCTTCGCCCTTCACAGATTTCATCTTCTTGGCGATGAAGTCAAAAGCCTCATCCCACGTGGCCTCTACCAGCTTGCCCTTTTTATCTTCACGGATATAAGGGCGATCAATACGCGCCTTACCCAAACCATCATACGCAAAGCGCGAGCGGTCATTGATCCACTCTTCATTCACATCTTCATGTAAGCGCGGCAAAATCCGCATGACCTCACGCCCACGCGAATCAACACGGATGTTCGAGCCCACCGCATCATGCACATCAATGCTATCCGTCTTACGCAGCTCCCAAGAACGCGCCTTAAACGCATAAGGCTTGGAGGTCAAAGCACCCACAGGACATACATCAATCAAGTTTCCTGAAAGCTCGGTCGAAACAAGTTCACCAATAAATGTACCAATCTCGGCCTCTTCCCCGCGATTCATCTGCCCTAAAACAGGTGTACCCGCAATTTCCTCGGCAAAGCGCACACAGCGCGTACAATTAATGCAGCGCGTCATTGTTGTGCTGATCAAAGGCCCTAGCTCTTTATCGGGAACGGCGCGCTTGTTCTCTTCAAAGCGTGAGCGATCCATCCCGTAAGCGACAGC
>JBFHFW010000254.1:0-2181 GCA_041583395.1 Alphaproteobacteria bacterium | reverse complement strand
TTAAAATTTTATATAAAAAAATACTGAATTTATAATTGATTTGATCCGATTCTTTTAGTAAAAAGAAATAGATAAAACTGCGTATTCTTTTAACTATCCATTAATCTTACCTCGTTATTCTAAGAGGTGTAGCGATTATCGTCCTTATATTTTTCATGATGAATTTTATAGGGTTGGCGATCGAATTTCTAAAACTTAAGGAGAGAAACTATGCTAAAATTACTTGCTTTAAAAGATGCTTATTTGAAAAATGAAGACGGCGCGACAGCTATTGAATATGGTTTGATTGCAGCGGGCGTTTCTGTGGCGATTGTGGTTATTGTGTTTACACTTGGCGATAACATTGAAGCGACATTCACGACAGTTAGCGATGCTGTTGCTCAGTAATGTTTCCTGATTGATAAGGATTTCAAAAAGCCCACTTTGGATAAGGTGGGCTTTTTTTGTGCGATAATTCGCTAATCTGTTGTGGGAGGGGATGATGAAGTTTTTGAGGCAAATTTTGTGTCGCTATGTTTTAGGGGATACTGCGGCAACGGCTATGGAATACGCGTTGATTGCAGGCGGGGTTGCTGTGGCGATTTCCGTTATTGTCTATACATTGGGTGATAATGTTGAAGCTATTTTCACATTTTTAAGCGGTGTTTTTTCGGATGCTGGGTTTTAGATTGTGGTTGAGTGGCTTTCTTTTTTAGTTTTCGCTATTCCTTTTTGTGTGGCGATTATCTTTGGTGGTTTAAGTGCTCGTTCTGATTTGCGTGGCATGGTTATTCCCAATAAATATAGTGTTGTGGTTTTAGGGGCGTTTGTATTTGCTTACGCCGGTGTTCATTTATTTGGTGCGCCGATCTTTTTTTCACCGCTTTCGCATATTCTGGCAGGGGGGCTTGTTTTTGCGGTGACGCTGGTGCTTTTTGGTTTTGGTCTGATCGGGGCAGCAGATTCAAAGTTGGCAAGTGCTTATGCGTTTTGGGTCGGGATGCAAGGTGTGTTGGTATTTTTATTTTATATGGCTGTGTTTGGTGGGGTTCTTGGTCTTATGGGATTGTATATATCTAAAAGACGCCCTTTCAAGAGTCCTTTGGAGGGGTCATGGGTTGCTCAGGTGCAAGGTGGAGCCAGTAAAGTGCCTTATGGGGTTGCTATTGTAGGGGGGGCTCTGGCTTCTTTTGCGAAATTAGGGTATTTTAGTTTTGATCTATACGGTTCTTTGTTCTGAAGATCTGTTCTTGCCTGTGTATTCTTTGTTCTTGTGTGCGCTGCTTTTTGGTGTTTTTGCGTTGTTTTGAAGAGGTTTTTTTTATGAATAAAAATATTATGATTGTTTTGGGTGGCGCGGTTGTGATTGCGGTAGCTGTTGCTTTTATTGTCCAGTTGTCACTGGGGGGGCAGGAAAAGGCACAGGTCGTGGCAGAGGAAAAAGTTGAAATTCTCGTGGCTGCCAAAAAATTAGGTATTGGGGCAGAGCTCTCATCGGGAGACGTGCGCTGGCAGGATTGGCCTAAAAGCAGTGTTTTTTCGGGGGCTATTGTTCGTAAAGGCGATCAGGATGCGGGTAAGATTTTAGAGGGACGCTTGGCGCGTAATGTCGAGAAAGGCGAACCTATGCTAGCGAGCGTTATTTTGGGTGTTAGTACCGGGAATTTTGTTTCGGCCTCTTTGGAGCCGGGAATGCGGGCAGTATCAATTAATGTCTCTCCGTCTTCTATGGTGGCTGGGTTTATCGGGCCGGGGGATTATGTTGATGTGATTTTGACCTATAGAAGGAATGTCCGAATAGATGATGAAGATCCACGTGTGAAAGAGATGATGGAGAAAAATTTGGATAAATTGGCTGCGGAAACGCTTATTCAAAATGTAAAAGTGTTGGCTGTTGATCAAACGGCGCAACGTCCAGAAGAAAACAAGATTAAAGTCGGTAAGACGGTGACGCTAGCTGTGAGTGTTGAAGAGGCGGAGAAATTATCTTTGGCATCCCAGATGGGGGATTTGACATTGTCTTTGCGCGGTGCGGGTGATGACGTGATTATTAAATCGCAATGGCCAGTGACATCGGATGCGCGGGTAACGGCGATGGATGATGAGGTTTTTGAGGAATATAGAAAAATTAAAGATGACTCTGGAAATAATGGTCGAAATGTGAGAATCTATAATGGCGCTCGGGTTCTTGATTCTTCTGCG
>JBFHFW010000253.1:0-2184 GCA_041583395.1 Alphaproteobacteria bacterium | reverse complement strand
CGTTTCATTGCCGACAACTGCCCAACGTGTATCTTTATTCGGCAGTTGAGTGGTCGCATCGCCGGCAACCCATCCATATTCGATCAAGCGCGGATGCGCCGTTTCATTGGGCGATAGAAGATTGACGTTTTTTTGATCGGCGAGTGTCTCGAAAAACTCACCAAAGGAAATGTCATCAATGCGTGCACCCTTTAGGTTAATCGATCCCAAAACCGCGCCGTTATTGATTTTTACGCGTTGATTTTCGCCGATCACCTCATCACGGGCGCGTGGTTCTGGCGCAGGCGCCAAGCCCAAAGCAACTTGCTGCTGATGTACTGGAGAGCCCACAGGGGCTTCTTTCACCAAAAGTTCTTGTTGCGCTGCTGCGGCTTGTTCAAGCGCGGCTTTTTGTGGTTGCAAGATCAGCGCATCATAAGCGAAGTATAAAATCACCGAGAGCACCATGAAAGTAATCAGGTTACGGTTATCTTCAGGATGCATTTTATCTTTACTGGGCTGGGTCATTGTTTTGTCTTTATTTTATTTTTAAAACTCTGGCGTTTATAGCCGATCATGGCGCGCCATTCAAATCTTTCCGGCACCGGATCATGATATGCACATCTATGCCATGGATTACAACGCAAAATCCGCCAGATTGCTAATACTCCACCTTTGAATACGCCATGTTTTTGAATGGCCTGTAAACCATAAGCCGAGCAAGTCGGCTGAAAACAGCAGGTCTGCGGAATTAACGGAGAAATAAAGCGCGCATAAAAGCGGATCGGCAAAAGAGCAATATTTTTAAACATCCTCTTTTATAAAACCCATCTTATCCAGACACCAGCGAATATCTTTGCAGAGCTGCTTATAATCACGTCCTTCGGTTTCATGACGCCCGATGAGAACGTAATCGCAGCCCTCTTTAGCAATTTGCGGCACGGTTTCGGCTGCTGCCGCACGTAAACGCCGCTTGATGCGATTGCGGGTGACCGCCAATTTGGAGACTTTTTTTGTCACCGTAAAACCAATTCGGATGTGATCAAGGCCGTTAGGGCGCGCCTGGATCACGAGGCCTTGGGAGACCCATTTTTGCGCCTCTTTATTCATCAACAAAAAATCAGCCCGCTTTTTGAGTGGGCTGATCTTTTTGTTTTGTGTGGTGCTCGCGGTCATAAAACCTCGCGTGCGCGCATATTCCGTCGCTTATTAAGCGCTCAGAACCTTACGGCCTTTGGCACGACGACGTGCAAGGATTTGACGGCCTTGTTTCGTTGCCATACGAGCACGAAAACCGTGACGACGGGCGCGAACAAGTTTACTAGGTTGGAATGTGCGTTTCATATCTTAAATCTCTTATTTGTAATTTGATTTAGGGTATGTAAGGGATTAAAGCTGACGTGTCAACACAAAATCGACCTTATCTCTCTCCGCAAAGGGGCTATCTCCATCTGACTTTGCTAGCGCACGGTCACACAGATAGTCTATTTTAGCCCAGCTTGTGAAAGCATTATCCGTCCCTGACTGTTGATGAGTTGAGCCGTTAGTCGCAGGCAATGCAGGTGTAGGGTCACCATACTCACCGGTAATAGCAGCAACACTGAACTGTCCATTTAATGGGCTTGTCATGTCTATATCTCCTTAACATAAGTATATTAATATTGTCCGTTGTATAGACCTATGAAAAACATCTGTCAAGTTTTTTAGTCAATAAAAAAGCTTGTTTTTAAAAGCTTACAGCTCATTATGCTGTAATGAGCTATTTGCCGTATAGGTTGGTGCAAACATATCTTGAAATAAGGCGTTAGACCCTAAATGATGCTGTAAAATATCATATCTTGCCCATTTAAAAGCCGGATATTGAATTTTAACCGAAGCCAAAGCCGTTGCGCACGCAATTGCATCAAGCATATCCTTGCCACTTGTCAATGCGTAAAGAAACGCAGCATTACGTGTATCGCCAGCAGCTAACATATATGTAGGCCCCATAACAGGTGTTACGGCTATCTCAGCTTCCTTTCCCTCATGCATAACGCGCACAGGTTGCGAGCCATCGGACATAACGATTGTTTCCGCAGCATATTCATTTTTCAAACGTTGAAATAATTGATCTGGATCTTGTATGTTAGCTTCCATACCCTGAACCACAGCATCGGATGGCATAATCAAAACCGTGGCACTTTGCAACAAATCATATATCTGTTG
>JBFHFW010000252.1:0-2190 GCA_041583395.1 Alphaproteobacteria bacterium | reverse complement strand
ACGGCGATAGCAATACATGTCAATCACAACATCACGGCCGAATTTCTGACGGAACTCTGTCGCCACACGCGCAACATGCACCACAGCCTCCGGATCATCGCCATTGACGTGAATAATCGGCGCATGCAGCAGCTTCGCTACATCCGTACAATAAGGGCCCGAGCGCGAATATTTCGGCATCGTGGTAAAGCCGATCTGGTTATTAATTACGATATGGATTGTGCCACCCACGCGATAGCCTGGAAGCTCCGCAATCATCAGCGTTTCGGCAATAATGCCCTGCCCTGCAAAAGCCGCATCACCATGCAATAACAAAGGCAAAACAGCCTTGGATTCCACATCATTGCGCTGCACCTGCTTGGCGCGCACTTTACCTGTTACAACTGGATTTACAAACTCCAGATGCGATGGATTTGCCGTTAAAGACAAATGCACCTTCTTACCGTTAAAATCACGATCTGCCGAAGCACCCATATGGTATTTCACATCACCGGAGGCCTCGATCTCCTCGGGCAAGGACGACTTACCCATAAATTCAGCAAAGATCGTCGCATACGGCTTATCCATGATATTGGAAAGCACATTCAAACGTCCACGGTGCGCCATCCCCAAAACGACTTCCTCTAGCCCCAGCTCGGCACCGCGTTTAAGGATTTGATCAATACACGGAATAAGCGCTTCACCACCATCAACGCCAAAACGCTTGGTGCCCGGATATTTTTTGTGCAAGAACTGCTCGAAACCTTCGGCTTCCGTCATAGATATCAAAATATCCTTTTTATCCTGAGCAGAAAAATCCGTGCGGTTACGCGGTGCTTCAATGCGTTCTTGTAACCATGTTTTTTCTTCCGGATCAGAGAGATGTAAAAACTCTAAACCAATCTGATCACAATAAATCGCATGCAATGCCGTCATGATTTCATCCAGCGTGGCATATTCCATACCCAAAGATCCGCCAAGGTAAATCTTACGGTTATAATCCTCGCGCGTGAAACCATAATGCGCGGGATCAAGCTCAGGGTGATATGGCTTTTCTTTTAAGTGCAACGGATCAAGGTCAGCCAGCAAATGACCGCGCGCCCGATAGGCACGCACCAACATCAATGCACCAATAGAATCCTTCGTTGCCCGCTGCATATCTTGCGCACTTATATCCTGTGGTTCTTTAACCGGAGTAGCGACCGCAACCTCAAGATCTTGAGCACCCGCCAAGCGCGCGCCACTACCCATTGCATCAAAACGCCGCGATGCCTTACGGTTTTCTTCCGGCGTCCAGCTTGCACCGTTTAACTCTTGCAACAATGACAGCTCATTATCATTCAACGCCTCGAAAAAATCTGTCCAGCTTTGATCAACGCTCCCCGGAGACTTCAAAAACTCACCATAAAGATGCGTCACATATTCGGCATTAATGCCGCTCAGGAATGTAAGATTTTCAGTTTTTTTCGCTGTATTTTGACTCATAATATGTTCGGGATAGTCCCGCCTCTGCACTAGAAAATATTGTGGCCTAGAATTAAGCCTACCGCGTTTGAAAATCAAGCATTTCGAACACCTAAAACCTGAGAAAGTTGCATCAACGCCTTGCGCTCGGCAGCCGATATTGAACAAAACTCTTCAAAACTGCGCTGTGCGCCGGTTAAACGCGCATAAAGATAGGATAAACGCACAGAAAAACGCTGCCACGCACTTTGCAGATGCTCGTGTTCAGTAAAAGCCATCGCCACAGCCTCGGCAATATCAAATATTTGCATCTGAAACGCCCGCGCCTCCTTCTCCCCGACATAATAGGAAATCAATCCACTGGCTCTCTCGCACTCGCTCAAGACCTGATCTAAATCATCGCCCCATTCGCTCCACTGAGCCTCATTATTAACAGTCTCTGAAATAATAAACTGAATAGCCTCGGCACCAAAAACCTCTTCGGCGAAACCATGAAGAATATTGGATAACGCCTGCATCTCCCGCGCATCAGAGGCCTCACCACCAGTCGCATCACTTTGTGAAATCCAAAGTCCCACGCGATAGGGCAAACGCACCAAAAGCTGCCTTTGATCCAATGTCAATTCATCAAGAAAACTCACGCTGATCTCCAAATCTATAGTTGATCGTCATGATACAATGAATCGCAGATAAAATGAACCCTCACTTTCCCAAGATTTAAAGGAAAAAGTGAGGGTAGAGAGAGTT
>JBFHFW010000251.1:0-2198 GCA_041583395.1 Alphaproteobacteria bacterium | reverse complement strand
GTCCATACGGTTTTTCTTTGAGCAGCATTTCAGCCCTTATACAATTTTTGCCGATGATAAGGCCGAGGGTTTATTTACCGGTTATTATGAAGCCTCATTAAGGGGTGCCTTAACAAAATACGGGCCTTATAAATATCCGCTGCATAGCCGTCCCGATGATCTGGTGATGGTGAATTTGGGCGAGTTCCGCGAGGAACTTAAGGGGCAGCGCATTGCCGGACGTGTGAAAGGCGGGCAGCTGAAACCCTATGAAGACCGCGCATCTATTGTGGCTGAGCGCTGGCCGCATAATGATAAGGTTTTGCTGTGGGTTGATAATCCTGTCGATGCGTTTTTCGTACAAATTCAGGGCTCTGGTCTGGTTGAACTGGATAATGGGCAGCTGATGCGTATCGGTTACGCCGGACAAAACGGACATCCTTATTATGCGATCGGGCGGGAGTTGATCGAGCGCGGTGCACTGACTAAGGAAACTGTCTCCATGCAGTCCATCCGTGCATGGTTGGAGGATCATCCCGATCAGGCCGATGAGGTGATGAACACCAACGCATCTTATGTGTTCTTCCGCACGCTAGAGAGTGATGGCCCATTGGGTGGAGAGGGCGTTTCACTGACCGCAGGCCGCAGTTTGGCAGTGGATCGCTCGCTGATGTCTTATGGTTTGCCGTTATGGGTGGATTTAAAGGCTCCTTTGGAAGGTGAACAACCGCTCCAACGCCTGATGATTGCGCAAGACACAGGTGGTGCCATTCGTGGCCCCGTGCGTGGGGATGTCTTTTGGGGGCATGGCGCGCGCGCGGAATATCTCGCAGGCCATATGAAATCCAAAGGGCGCTATTGGGTGCTATTGCCGAAAAATATGGGTGTGATTACACAGTAATTTTTTCGTAGTGATAGCCCTTAAACCCCTCTTCTTTTGCAGGATTAAGACACCAGATATAAGAGACACCGAGCTCGGAAGGGATTTCTTCAAGATCGGGCTGCGTATCAAAAAATTCCTGTAAAGAGCTGACTTGGTAGTGCGCGCAAAGTTCTTCGATCTCCGGCAAATAAAATAAAGCGCCTTTTTTCTGATACATCTGAAGGGCTTTGCGCGAAACGCTATCGCCGAAAATGGCTTCAATCTTGGCATGCTCTTTCATCCAATCCGTGCTGCTCTGCCAAAGAAGCTCCCCTAAACCTTGCCCGCGATGTGTGCGTTTGACGGTAAAAGACCCACCTCCGATGGGGGAGCTTTGCTCGGTAAAGGCAATGCAGGGTCCCTCCCAGTAGCTATCTTCAGGGAGCACTTCGCCGATACTGCGCGTAGCCACTAAAGTGCCCTTTTCATCAAAAAGATTAAAGATTAGGCGATGGGGCACGTTATCACGGTTGCGGGCGAAATAAGGCCACATCGAGCGCCCTGAATAGGCATTATCCAGCAGGATTTTAATCTGTGATAGTTCGTTCGCGGGGATGTCCCTTTGCCACCGGACAGATAGAATATAGCCCTTTTCAACCGGATAGAGCGTGTTTTGTTTTAAAACGTGATCAGTATTTTCAACCCAGGACATGATTAACGCTGCTTTTGGAGATCCTGAATTTTATTCGGGAAGTCGCGGGGGTAAGTCAGATCCGGTGGATAGGCCAAAACGGCAGGGATGCTGATGTTAAAGCGCTCGACAATATCCGGATCAACTTCGCGGCGGTTAATGGTTACTCTTTCAAAAGCCGCACCTGTTACGGGATCGGGGCGGTAATAGCATTGAATGGATTCCATGCGGTACTGGCCAAAGGAATCAAGTTGCGTATACCAGATCCGCACGGATTGCCCGAAATTTTGTACATGGCTGAGGCGTAAACTATCGGGGTAGCGGACATTAAGCTCTAAAAAGACCCGGCACATGCCGTAATCCATGCCGCCGACAAAAGGGGAGAAAAGCCAGCTATAGCCCTGCCACAGGAGCAAAACGGCAAGCGCGCCACCGCCGATTTTTATCTGTTTTTTGCGCTGTTTTTTAGAGGGCTTGAAGAGGTAATCGTAGAGACGCTTGAGAATAAAGCGCTGGTCGGTTTTACGGAATTTTGCGCTAAGCTCACTCATTGCGCGATACTCACGCTATCGGTTTTTTTCTGGCGTGCGGCCTCTACCATCTCGTCCACGATTTCCTCAATGACGGTACTAATCAGCGCAGCCTTTGCATCGCTTTCTTCGGATT
>JBFHFW010000250.1:0-2212 GCA_041583395.1 Alphaproteobacteria bacterium | reverse complement strand
CGCAAGAACCATGTGATAATGATTCTTAAATACAGTTATTTCCAAAATAGGAACAGTGCGCGCAATGATTGTTTGCCTTTGCCATCCCTTCAGCGATAAAAAAGTTCGCCAACATCTCTCCGAAAAAGGCGAGCGCACAAACATGTCTGATGTCTACAAAAGCTGCTCCGGCGGTGAAAGTCCGCAATGCTGCTCCTGCCTCAATACCCTCAAAGACATCGTCAAAACGCATAACAAAACAATAGCCGCATAATCATTGACATAATGGCAAGATCTGCGCTACAAGATGCACATGTCAGATACATCTTCAGAACAAAAACTCAAATATGGCTCGAACGGGGAAGAATTAACCTGCGTTTGCAAAACAGGTGCCCAGAAAGCTTTTGAAGCAGTTCTAAACCACCCCGATAATAAAAACAGACAAATCGATACCACACCTGAGGCTATGGAAAGATTCTATAAATTTTCAATGGGTGGACAACTCCCTAACTGTAGACGATGCTTTGAGAAAGCTGGGCACCCACTCGCATCGGGCAAAAGCATCCCTATTCTTCTCATTGAGCACAATGAAGCACTTACACCTTGAGCTTTCCGGCCAAATATGCGACATCTAAATCTCCAACAAGAATGGAGATAAACAAATGCTAAAACACCTAACCTTACTCATCGGGAGCCTATTGATTATGAGCACTGAAGCCAAAGCCGCAGATCCGGAAAACACACTATATATAAGCGTCAATGACGCCACTGTTACAATTGAACTGCGCCCTGACCTCGCACCAAAGCATGTTGAGCAAATCAAAAAACTGACCCGCGAAGGCTTTTATGATGGGATTATCTTCCACCGCGTTATCGATGGCTTTATGGCACAAACCGGTGACCCGACAGGCACAGGCATGGGTGGCTCTGACTATCCCGACCTTCCGGCTGAGTTCACAGATGAGAACTATGGTCGTGGAACGGTCGGCATGGCACGCTCTGCCAACCCCAATAGTGCAAACTCACAGTTCTTTATCTGCTTCAATGATTGCAGCTTCCTCAACGGTCAATACACAGTCTTTGGACAAGTAACCGACGGCATGGAAGTCATTGACGGCGTTGCCAAAGGCGAACCTCCGGCCAATCCCGATAAGATCGAGAAAATGGTTGTTGCCGCTGACGTTAAAGCACAAGCCGCGGAATAAGCGACGTGGAACTTGATCTCTATCAAGTTGATGCATTTACCGATAAAGTATTCGGCGGCAATCCAGCCGCCGTTTGCCCTTTAGACGCATGGCTGCCCGATGAGGTTTTGCAAAATATCGCACTGGAAAATAACCTCTCCGAAACCGCATTTTTTGTAAAAACCGATGCAGGCTATCACCTACGCTGGTTTACACCGGCCGCTGAAGTTGAGCTATGTGGTCACGCGACAATGGCAGCAGCCTTTGTTATTTTCAACTTCATTGATACCAAAGCCACAACACTGACCTTTGATAGCCAATCCGGTCCACTCATCGTTCATAAAAACAATGATGGCCTGAGGATGGACTTTCCCGCTTGGCCGCGCGAAGAAACTTCTGTCCCGCCAGAACTAACAGAAGTTTTTGGTATGACGCCAGTCGCTTATTTCAAAGGCCACGACAATATGGCGATCTTTGAAACTCAAAAAGAACTCTCTGAAATCACGCCAAACTTCCAAAAGATGATGGCTTATGTGGATACACCTCGTGGTGTCATCGCAACCGCACCCGCGGATAAAGGCACTGGCCTTAATTTTGTCTCCCGCGCTTTTTATCCGGATATTGATGTCCCTGAAGATCCTGTGACAGGATCGGCGCACTGTATGCTCACCCCTTATTGGGCAGACCGTCTCGGCAAAACCAAGCTCAATGCACGACAAATCTCTGCACGCGGGGGAAATCTACTCTGTGAACTCAAAGGTGAGCGCGTTGAACTCACCGGCCAAGCTGTGCTGTATATGAAGGGCACAATCTTTATTTAGAACACTCAGCTTTCATCATCTTCAAGCTGAAATCCATGATCCATATCATCATCCAGCGTCAAGGATGCCTCAGCAGAAAATGTTTTTAACACCGCGGCCTTAAGCTTACCTGACTCACCGGCCGTCAATTCCAAAAGCTTTGCCATTTGCAACATGCGCTTTAAAATACGGTCAATCTTCTCCATATCATCAAGCGGCAACGGCGTATCAAGACGAAGGAGAGAAATT
>JBFHFW010000249.1:0-2239 GCA_041583395.1 Alphaproteobacteria bacterium | reverse complement strand
TTGATGTCGACAAAGTGTTTGTGCGCTTTGAATCTATATCTGGTGGGAACCTTTTAGAGAGGGACTCGTGCCTCTATAATTTGTGACCATGTTCCCTGTTTTATGTATGTTTCTGGATTTTTAGGGTCTCCTTGCAGACAGACCGGTGGAGTAAAAGCCTCTTTTGGTAGAACATCAATAAACTGGTGGAGTTCTTGATTGTGTCCTGCAACGCGAAGGCGATTTATGATCCCTGGCACAAGCAATAGGTCATTTAAAAGGGCAGGATCCTCTTGTGATAATGTTTTGAGCCCTTGTTTGATTGCTGCGTTATTCTCGGCAAGCGTTTTTAAAATTGGAAGTGTTGATTGATCTTGTACGCATTTTTGAAATGCGCGGGATAGTTTTTCTTCTTGAGACTTCCAAAGCCAAGACATGGTATGATCCTTTTTATTTATATTATGAGTTGTAAGCGTTGTGGAGCTTACTGGCGTCTCACGCATATGTCAATTTTTTTGCGGGCGCTACCAACGAGTGTTTTTAGCTTATGCTCAATGCCTTGCATCCTCTTAATGAAAGGCATTGAGCTGTTTTGTGCTGTTTTTATCCTTCAGCTTGCTCAGGCTTTGCATACTGACCAGAGAAGACATCATCCGAGAACACTTCTTCCCATGTGCCGCGTGTAGAAGCCTTCGCATATTCAGTTGCGCGGTTTTCGAAGAAGTTGGTGTGCTCGGCACCGTTTAACATCTCGTCCATCCATGGTAGCGGGTTTTTCTCGATCCCGAATACGGGCTCAAGATTAAGCTGTTGCAAGCGACGATCGCCGATATAGCGGATATAGCTTTTCACTTCCTCGGGTGTTAAGCCTTCGACTTCGCCCTCTTCAAAGGCCAGATCAATAAAGGCATCTTCAATACCGACAATATCCTTACAGCTCTGTGTGATTTCGTTACGCAAATCTTCATCCCATATATCGCGGTTTTCATCGATAAAGCTATTGAACAGTTTGATCATAGAGAGGCAATGCAAAGTCTCGTCACGCACCGACCATGTCACGATCTGCCCCATGCCCTTCATTTTATTAAAGCGCGGGAAGTTCATCAAAATCGCAAAAGACGCAAAAAGCTGAAGCCCTTCGGTGAAAGCTCCGAATAGCGCCATTGTTTTGGCGATATCCCGACGTGAATTCATCGAGGCATTTTGCATGTAATCATATTTGTCCTTCATTTCCTTGTATTTCATGAAGGCCTGGTACTCAACTTCCGGCATGCCAAGCGTATCAAGCAAGTGTGAGTATGCTGCGATATGCACTGTCTCAATGTTCGAGAACGCTGAAAGCATCATTTGCACCTCAACAGGGCCAAACACTTGCGCATAATGCTTCATATAGCAGTTATTCACTTCCACATCCGCTTGCGTAAAAAAGCGGAAAATCTGGGTCATAAGGTTCTTTTCAGAAGGCGTCAGTGTTTTCTTCCAGTCACGCACATCTTCGGCCATTGGAACCTCTTCAGGGAGCCAGTGAATACGTTGTTGCGTGAGCCATGCCTCGTAACACCATGGATACAAAAACGGTTTATAAACGTGGCGTTCTTGTAAGAGAGGTGATTTTGATTGTGCGATGTCATTTGTGACAGCTTGGGCATTAGCGCTCATAGCGGGCTCCTTTAAGTTTAGCGAATCATACGTATATGACCCTTAGTTTAACGATTGCACCCCCTGTGCCGAGTCTTTTTTCAAAGCGTAGCTGGGGATAGCGGGGATAGTTCTGTGAAAACATCATCGGAATCGATGGTAAACAGAATATATAGCGCCTGAATTGTAATGTAAATACTATATATAGTGTTTATTTGATTTTTGTGAGGAGGTTTGCCTGTAAACATAAAAATATGCTAAGACGTATTTTATGCAGAAAAAACGCATTATTTTAGTACGTCATGCCCATGTGGAGGATTATCATACTCACGGGGATGCGCAGGCCTCGATCAGTGATAAAGGCTGGCGGCAAACACAGGGGCTGGGCAAAGCTCTATCACGTTATTTTTCACGCCACGATATTAAAGATTGGCCGCGCGTTTATATCAGTTCTTACTTGCGCCCCCAGCAAACATTGAGCGGCGCAAGGCTGACAATGGATCAGCATTTCCGTGATACCGAACCAAAAATTTATGAAGAGGTACGGTTGATTGAGAAATATTTCGGTGCTTTGCGCGAACTGAATCAGAAGTCACAAGATCCTGCGATTCAAAAATTAATG
>JBFHFW010000248.1:0-2259 GCA_041583395.1 Alphaproteobacteria bacterium | reverse complement strand
TATATTTTCAAGGATCAACTGATCGAAAGCTTCAAAGAACGTGCCTCGGATTTCATCGCGCTCCATCAAAATTTCATGATAGGCTTTAGGGAACTTCAAAAGCGTGGCATGCGGCATCAATTCAACCGCGCGTGATATCTCATCATTATCCACCAGAAGATCGTGTCCGGCACTGGCAACAATACATGGAGTTTTTATAGCGCTCAGATAGCTTTTGCGGCGTAACAAACGGCAAGAACGCCGTGCCTCGTGCAGCCAGCGCCATGTGATGTTGCCAACCTGTAGGGCTTTATCATGAAGGCACCACGCATTATGTACGGCACCGCGCACAGGGTCAGAAGAAAACCCGTCTTTTCCGGGAAAGGCCCGCGTGCCGACCCCCCAATCTCCCGTGCCGGGGCCATAAAGAGAACTCGCAAAGCGCCGCATAAAAGTTGTGATGCTGCGTGCGACAGGTGCCGGAAAAGGCTTGAGTCCCAAAATGCCAATCATCGGTGCGGAAAAGGCGGCAGCTTTAAAAGTATCGGGATAGTGATGCAGGTAACGCAGCCCAATATGCCCACCCATTGAATGTGCCAACATGATGAGGGGCTTTGTGCGAAGTTCAGAGGGAGTATGCTCGCTGATCATCATATGCAGATCGGCGATATCTTCCTTGAAGCCGTGGCTGTGGCGCTTGTGCGGGTTTTTATGATGGCGCATGGAGCGCCCTTGAAACACCCAGTCAATCACATAAAATGCCATCCCGCGTGCCAGCATCTCGCGGGCGATCTCATAGTATTTTTCACTAAACTCGCTCAAGCCCGGCAGGCAGATCACCGTGGCTTTGGGAGGCGTATTTGCCGGCACCACTCCGCCAAAATGCACACACCGCCCATGACGCGTGAAGGTACCGGTTGTCCAATTGGGTGGGGCGGTAAAACGCTCTTCAAGCTGCGGTGGGGGCTTTTTTATTGACATAGTTTTTTTTATGTTTAAGTATGCGCTAAGCAATGAACAAAGGAGAGTATGGCGATGAATTCAAATCTTGTCAAAGCAGGGTGTGTTGTAATTTTTGCAGCAATGGTGGGAAACGCGAATGCGAAGGAGCGTGATCCTAATGACCCTAAATCTATATTTGCTCCTGATAAACCGGATACCGTAATGCGGACATATAATAAAGAACACTGTGATACTGTTTATCCTTTTAATAAAAGTAAAAAACCATCTATAGAGGACGTAACATCTGATGCTTTTGAGATATTAAAAGGGTCTTATCAAACTGAAGCAGAGTTTGAGGGGGCATTAACGGTTTTGAATGATAAAAAGGTAAATTTAGTTTCAGGTGAATTAAAAATTGGTCAGAAAGATCAAGTTGAAGCTGTATTTTTTAATGATACTCAAGCAGAGCGTAGAGTTTTAGTGGTTAAGAATAGTCATGTTAATTATTCTAATTTGAGTACGAATGTGGGGAATATGCGCTGGATGATTAAGCAGATCGACAGGGGTGATCTTTTGCAAGAGCATGGAACGCATGTAATCTTTAAACAAGAATCAGCGGGGGGATTTAACTATCGTCATTTTCCTGATGTTTTACAGGTAAGTAATGGAAACCTATTGAATGGGATGGATAAACGGGACAAAGAAGTTGATATTGCAAGTTCTCTGAAAATAAATGTGCGCCCAGAAATTTGGCAAAATATTTGCCAACCCAAATAACCCTACTCAAATGCCTTGATGATATCCTCGGTCATCTTCTTTGCATCACCGAGCAACATCATGGTGTTGTCTTCAAAGAAGAGTGGATTATCAACACCGGCATAGCCTGATCCCATCGAGCGCTTCACGAAAAGAACAGTTTTGGCTTTGCCGACATCCAAAACGGGCATCCCGTAGATGGGGGAGGAGCTATCAGTCTTCGCCGCAGGGTTGGTAATATCATTTGCACCAATCACATAAACCACATCGGTTTGCGCGAAATCACGGTTGATATCTTCCATCTCGAACACTTCATCATAGGGCACATTCGCCTCGGCCAGCAGCACATTCATATGACCGGGCATGCGTCCTGCTACCGGATGGATCGCGTATTTCACGTCTACGCCCTCGGCTTTGAGCATATCGCTGAGCTCTCGCAATGCGTGTTGAGCCTGCGCCACCGCCATGCCGTAACCCGGTACGATAATCACTTTAGAAGCATTTTTCATGATATAGGCCGCATCTTCCGCTGCACCGATCTTGGCATTGCGATCACCCATATCCGCAGCACCTGCGCTGGCT
>JBFHFW010000247.1:0-2259 GCA_041583395.1 Alphaproteobacteria bacterium | reverse complement strand
AACTGTGCAAGTGTCTCTATTGCTCCTTGGGTGTTGTGCCATGATATGTTTAAATAGGCATCTATAGTCTTATAAGGTGTTCTAACCCATGTCTCAAATCAAAAAAGATATTGCTGTTTTTATTGGTGGACGCTCGCCCGAGCATGATGTGAGCGTGGTCACGGGGCTGCAGGTCTTAAGCGCGATTGATCCCGCGCGCTATAACGCATTTCCGGTTTATATTTCCAATGACGGGAGATGGTATGTGGGCGAGGCTCTGCGCCAGCGTGAGAATTATCTCTTTGACCGCAATACAGTGAAACAACTAACCGAAGTGACGCTGGATTTGAATGTGAAAGATGCGGGTCTTGCCAAAGGTGCCTTGGTTTCGACAAAGAAGTCACTTTTGGGCGGGGCGAAAGTTGTTAAAACATTTGATGTGGCTATCCCTGCTTTTCATGGTCTTTATGGTGAGGATGGTAATATCCAAGGCGTGTTCGAGGTCGCGGGCATCCCTTATACAGGCATGCGGACAATGGCTTCATCTGTTCTAATGGATAAGGCTGTCTCTAAATATGCTTTGCAGGCACTGGGCATTCCGGTCTTGCCATGCGCTTTGCTCAAGCGCCCTGATCAGGGTTATATGCTGCCCGTGGATCAGATTACTGCGCAGATGAGCGCGGCAGATATTCAGTTTCCCTGTATCTTGAAGCCCACCCATTTGGGGAGCTCGATCGGGGTGGCGAAGGTTGAAAGCGCGCAAGAGGTCAAAGAATGCCTGCCTGCGATTTTTGAATATGACGATTCGGCAATTTTGGAGCCCTTTGTTCCCAATCTGGTGGAATATAATGTAGCGGTCTCAAAAGCTTTTGGTGGGGAAGTCAGAACGTCAGCGATCGAGCGCCCAAAGGCGACAGACGAGCTTTTGGATTTCAAACAAAAATATCTCTCCGGCGGGGATAATAAGACAGGCTCTAAAACCGGCGGCACCAAAAATCCAGGTCAGATTTCCGAAGGCATGTTGTCACTAACCCGTGAGCTCAACCCGAAAATCACCAAAGAGCAGGATAGCCATATCCGCGCATGGGCGCATGCGATGTTTGAAGGTCTTGGCGGTACCGGCGCACCGCGTATTGATTTTATCGGTGATAGCAAAAGTGGTGAGATTTGGTTTAACGAGGTTAATCCTTGCCCGGGCTCCTTTGGTTATTTCCTGTGGGAGGCCGCAGCTGATCCGATCCTCTTTACCGATTTCCTCTCCGGCTTGATTGAGGAAGCTATCACTCAATCCAAATCCCGCGCCTTGCCGCGCGACCCCGTGCCCAAAGATGCGCGCTTACTCAAGAGGCCGTTATAACCATGGCTAAGCGTAAAAAAACTGTCTCTACCCGCACAAAAGTCAGTAATCGCCGCCGCAAAGGGCGGTTGGCTGTTATTTTGCCATGGCTACGGCGCTTTGGCCTAAAGATGGGAGTGGCGCTGTTTATTTTATGGGCGGGCACATGGCTGCATATGTCGGGGTCTTTTGCAAAAGCCGGTCTTTGGGCAAAGCAAAGCATGATCACAGCCAGTGGTGAGATGGGCTTTGTGGTGGATGATATTTTGCTGGAGGGGCGCGTTTACAGCGATATCGATTTTGTGCGCGCTGTTATCAATATCCAAAAGGGTGATCCGCTTTTTGCTTTTAATCCGGCGCAAGCCCGTACATTGCTAGAGCGTATGGAGTGGGTGCGTCATGCCCATGTCGAGCGTCGCTTGCCCGATAAAATTTATATTCGCCTGAGCGAGCGCGTGCCGATGGCGCTGTGGCAAAAAGATCAGGTGTTGCACTTGCTTGATGATCGTGGGGAGGAAATTAAAACCGATCACCTCTCACGCTTTTCCGATTTAATGATTGTGATTGGCGAGGAAGCACCGCAAAAAGCCCGCTATCTCATAACGGCTCTACAGGATGAGCCGTCTATTTTCGCGCGTGTCGAGGCAGCCTCATGGGTTGGGAACCGCCGCTGGGATTTGCGTATGAAATCCGGTATGAAGGTTAAATTACCCGAAGAGGATATCGCCGTAGCGCTGCGTCGCCTTTATAATGCGCAGGAAGAAGATGGCTTGCTGGATAAGAAACTGGCTGCCATTGATCTACGCGCGTCCGATAAAATCATTTTAAAAACCAAACCGGGTGGAATTCAGGAATATAAGGCTGGCTTGAAGGCCGATACAATGTCTAAAGCGGGAAGTAATATATAAGGTGAGTAAAAATAATTTCAAACCCAGAGGCTCGTT
>JBFHFW010000246.1:0-2289 GCA_041583395.1 Alphaproteobacteria bacterium | reverse complement strand
TTCGATCTTCCATTCAATCGGCAGACCGTGACAATCCCAACCCGGCACGTAAGGCGTGTCATAGCCCAGCATATAATGGGATTTGATCACCACGTCTTTAAGAATTTTATTAAGCGCATGGCCCATATGGATATTGCCGTTTGCGTATGGCGGGCCATCATGAAGAATCCACTTCTCACGTCCTTCGGCTTGTTCATTCATGCATTTATAAAGATCCATCTCCTGCCATTTTTGGACAATTTCAGGCTCCTTTTGCGGCAAACCACCCCGCATCGGGAAATCCGTTTTGGGCAGGAATACAGTATCTTTGTAAAGGTCTTCTTTTTTCTCGGTCATGGAGCTTCTCTATAGTACAAATACGAGAGAGCACTATGGCGTTGAAACTGCACAGAATCAAGGGTTAATACAACCCCAACAGCACCATCATCGCCGGAATATAGCCAAGCGCGAAGATGGTGCCGAGCAGCACCGTTGTCGCGGCCTTTTCGGGACGGATATGAAATTGCGCGGCGAAGGCTGCGACATTGGCTGCTGGTGGTACAAGTGACATGATCATCACAAAGCGATGCACCTCGGCTTCAAAGAGATGCGTGTAGTTTTGATCCAGCGTGATCAGCACAAAAGCGAGCACAGGCCAGATAATAAATTGCGCTAGAAAGGTCAGCGTAAAAAACTTCGGTGCCCAGACCAGCTTTTTGGTTTTGGCCAGTGATGCGCCGATAATCATCATCCCCAGCACCACATATGCGCCCTTGAAATACCCCCAATAGGTATTAAAAAGATCAGGCATTTGCACACCACCCCAATTACACAAGATGGCTGCGACCATGGCATAAAGGAAAGGAAATTTTGCGAACTTGATCAGACTTTGCCGCGTGTCAAAATGTCCGCGTGCCACAATATAATAATTCACTGTACCCTCGCAAACCATACCGCCAAGGATCATAAAGAGATACACCGCCACCCATTGCGGATCAAACAAAACAAGCATCAGCGGCAAACCAAAATATCCGGTATTGAGGCCGCTGGCACAAATCGCCAGCAAGTTTGCCCGCGCGTCGCCATAAACGCGCCGCCCAACCTCAAGAAAAGCAAAGGCCATCAAAGCACTGATCAGAAAAAATATAATCGGCAATGCGACATAAGCCATTTTGAAATCAAGCTGCACCACAAAGCCAAACACAACAATCGGATTACAAATAAAGACCGCGACATTGGCCAAAGATTTACTCTCCACCTCTAGCCAGCGACCGGCAATAAAACCCAACATAATCAAACCATAAAGCGGCAAAAGATTTGTAAAAAGCGTGAGAAAAATATCCATAACCTACCCCAGAACTTCACGCGCTTGCCGGCAATCCTCGTCAATTTGCGCGGTAAGCGCTTCCAGGCACTCAAATTTCGCTTCCGAACGCAGGCGTTTAACAAGTTTCACATGCAGGTTTTTGCCGTAAATTTCACGATCAAAATCAAAAATATAGGCTTCTACTTGCGCTATTTCGACTTCAAACATCGGACGAATACCGATATTCACCGCAGCCCCATGCCATTTATCCTCACCTTCAACACGCACGCGCGCGGCATAGACGCCATAGGCCGGATGAATAGTTTCACCGAGCGCGATATTGGCTGTCGGATAGCCGATCTCCCGCCCCCTTTTATCGCCGTGAATAACCTCACCGCAGATTTCCCATTCCCAGCCCAACATTGTATTGGCTGCATCAATATCCCCGCGGCGCAAAGCCTGACGAATGGAACTGGAAGATAAATCCTGTCCGACTTCCTCAACAATAGTCACGGGAATGCCCGCGGCCTCGATATCTTCCGGCGTGCCTTTGCGCATCTGACCAAAGCGAAAATCATACCCCACCACAATGTGCGCGGCGCCCAGTGCTTCTTTTAAAACATTTTGAATAAACTGATCCGCGCTTTGGCTGGCAAATTCCCAATCAAAAGGCAGCGCATACAGATAATCAACCCCTTCCTTTTCCAAACGATTCGCTTTCAATGGCAGGGGCGTCAGACGCGCAGGCGGCTCATCGGGACGGAACAAACGACGCGGGTGAGGCTCGAATGTCAGCACACCCAAGGATGTACCCTTTTGCGTGGAAATGGCTTTGGCCCTCGCAATCAGAGCTTGGTGCCCCTGATGCACACCATCAAAATTTCCGATAATGATTACAGCACCTTGGGCGCTTTTAGGAATGTCTTGAGCCTTTTCAAAAATGCGCATAAAATTCTACCTGCTTTTGTAACCCTTTTTCATTTCTACCGAATTTGGGAGCATAG
>JBFHFW010000245.1:0-2306 GCA_041583395.1 Alphaproteobacteria bacterium | reverse complement strand
TGATCCGGCTTTGCGCGATATCGCAGACCAAGCGGGCGCAGCGGTGACATCTTATGCGATTGATCATCCGGCTGATCTTTCTGCCAGTGCTATCGCGTATGAAAATCACGGTGTGTCTTTCCGTTTTGAATGTGAAGGACACGCCTATGACGTCAAGCTTGAGGTTCCGGGCACTCATAATGTCTCCAACGCGCTTGCTGCCTTGAGTGTTGCGCATATTATGGGTGTTGATTTGGGAAGAGCTACTCAGGCGCTTGCCAATTTTAGAGGGATCGGGCGGCGTTTAGAGGTCGTTGGCACACAAAAGGGCATCACGGTCATTGATGATTTCGCGCATAATCCTGATAAAATTGCGGCCTCCCTGAAAACGCTAAAGGCCTTTGATGGGCGCTTGATCGTTATCTTTCAGCCCCACGGCTTTGGTCCGCTGCGGCTGATGGGCAAAGAGATGGTCGAGGTGTTTGCAAAATATTTTGATCACAATGACCAGCTTTTAATGCCCGAGGTCTTTTACGCAGGCGGCACGGTGGATCGCTCGGTCACATCCAAAGACATGATCACATGGGCAAGTGAGGCAGGCGTACAGGCACAGTGGTTTGAAACACGTGCGGATATCCTTCCCTATCTCAAGGAAACAGCGCAAAGCGGTGACCGCATTATCGTGATGGGCGCGCGTGATGATAGCCTGACAGAGTTTGCCAAGGATATTTTGGCTCAGGCATAAAGCTCTTCCAGCAAAGCAAACATCCCGCGCAGTCCTGTATCTTTCCCGCCCACAGGGCGACCGGGTGCGCCAAATTGCTCCCATGCAAAGCAATCAAGGTGAATCCAGCGCGGGGAATCTTTTAAGAAATTCTCTAGAAATAGCGCGCTGTAAATCAGGTCGCCCGGCACAGAGGCTGAATTATGCAGCTCGGCAATATTGGATTTTATGCGTGCTTGATAAGGCTGGTGCAGAGGCATCGGCCAGACCATATCTTCGGCTTTTTCAGTAATTTGAATCAGTCTATCGCGGAGCTTATCATCATTACAAAAGGCTGCCGGAATATCCAGCCCCAATGCCGCGCGAGCCGATCCTGTGAGAGTTGCAAAATCAATAATCAGATCTGGCTTGCGCTCGGACGCGTAGGTGAGCGCATCGGCGAGGATAAGGCGTCCTTCGGCATCTGTATTGGTATTTTCAACCGTAATGCCCTTGCGAGAGGTAAAGATATCGCCGGGGCGGAAACTCTCACCCGAAACAGCATTCTCAACGGCGGGAATAACCACTTGCAGGTTCACGGGCAACTTATTGGCCATGATCAAAAGCGCCAGCCCGAGCGCATGCGCCGCACCGCCCATATCCTTTTTCATCAGCTTCATATGGGGAGAAGGCTTGATATCCAGCCCGCCTGTATCAAAACACACACCCTTACCGACGATGGATAGTTTCGGGTCTTTGGCTTTGCCCCAGTTGATCTCAATCAGGCGAGGTTGACGATCCGCCGCCGCCGCCATCCCCACGGCATGTACCAACGGAAAGTTCTTCTCCAGCATTTTGCCTTTGGTGACTTTAATCTTGGCTTTGAATTTATCAGCCAGATCTTTTGCTGCAGCATCCAGATCAGCAGGCCCCATATCGATGGTGGGTGTATTAATCAGGTCACGCACCATCGCAATACTCTCGTAGAGCGATTGAACGCGCTTTTTGTCGACATCTTTTGGCCATACAAGCGCAGGGCAGGGCGTATTCTTTGCGCTTTTATAGCGGTCAAAAGCATAATTGCCCAGCGCCCACCCTAAACAGGCATGATCTATATCCGCTTTTTTAACTTCCAATGCAAAACTTGCCGTTTTGAGGAGTTTTTCCGAGGTTTGTGCTTTAATCGCCCCGACCGTTGCGGCCAGATCAAAGATCGAACAAGGCTGCGCTACACCAGCCAGCACCATTTCCAGTGATCCATCGAAATCACGCACCAACAGGGTCTTTTGTGCTTGTCCCTCAAATCCGGCATCCTCTGCAGTTTGTGCAACATGCTCTTTTTGCTTCTTGATCCAGCTTTTAAAGCTGTCTTCATTGAGGGCGATAACAGGAATATTGTTTGCGCGGGGCTTATTGAGGAACATGGTTAAATTTCTTTCTTTTTAAATCTTTGTCGGTTGCTGATTATACACGATTCAAGAGGCTCGCGGATAGGGAGATTGCTTCACTATAAGACGGCGTAAAATAAATTGTGTCCTGATTATCCCCGATACCTGCCTTGGCCAATATGTCCTTTGGCTGGTTTTGCAGCGCGCTGAGAATGACTTTGCAATCCTTGCTCTGG
>JBFHFW010000244.1:0-2320 GCA_041583395.1 Alphaproteobacteria bacterium | reverse complement strand
GCGTTACGATTTTACCTAAGCATAAAATAACACTGCAAAACTCGCAGATAAAAAGGGGCGTATTATGGGCATAATTAATGAATTTTCCGGATACATAGGACAAACAATTAAAAACCCCGATAGAGTAACCTGTGATGTTGACGAACTTGCAGATGAAATCAGACAAAAAGCCAGCAACAATGGCCTAATGGCAGCCTTCATAGATAACACAAAATTTTCAACGCATGACGCCCCCAAAGGCGCCGTCATTATCAAATATGGGACTGATACAAACGAATACGCCGCCAGACAGGTTATTAAAGGTATTGATATTCTCTGGAAACCTGAACAATACGTACCCAGCAACTAAGCCCAGAATTAAGATAATTGCATACATAGCGGTCCATAAGGACTAAAACCTAGTCACTTCTGAAGGCGAAATCTTATGCCCAAAGCAACGACTCCACCGCTACCATTCACTCTCCTGATAAATTAATAATTATAAACGGCGTCCACGACCTGCAACGAAAGATGCACCGCCGCCAAGGCCAGCCATGGCCAGCATTCCCAGCAATACACCCAACCCTAAAGCGCCCTTAGACATGCCATACCCCGTATGCGCCTTCAGTCCATTCACATCCGCGCGAAGCTCGGCTAATTCTGCACGCAGATCTTCATTTTCCGCACGAAGCTCTTTCGTTGCTTCAATTATCAAAGGTGTTAAACGATGATAACTGACAGATTTAAATCCATCGATTTCCTCGTCCATGGCCTCAGGCAATACCGGTTCGACCTCCTGAGCAATCACACCGACATCATGCGGACGCACTTTAAAACGTTTCACCGTATCAAATTCATCCCAACGCCAGTCAAATTCAACACCTCTGATCTGTTGTAATTTTTCAAGCGCATTTTCAATCGGCTTGATATTTTTCTTCAGACGTCGGTCAGATTCACTGGTAATACATGACGTTGCGCTATCATCACTATTCGTGTCCACACAAACAGTCCCACCTTTAACTTCGACTTTTCCATCATCCGGTGATGTTGTTCCAATCCCAAGATCGCCTGAAGCCGTTAGCCGCATCTTTTCACCCGATGCTTGATCTGACATTTTAAAGGCCAAATAACCAGCATCTAATGAATATGCAGAAGCTATAATCTCAGCACCATACGGAGCCGAAGTATCCTTTCGGATAACAAAATCACGGGCTGTACTATCATTTTGTCCCAATCTGAAATCTACAGTACCCTGATCCCCTCCTGCACTGCTCTTATCAACTGTCAATTTTGCTGTAGGGGCAGATGTGCCAATACCAACATTCCCGGCTGAAGATATCACCATAGCTGGACTCGCAGCAGATGTTAGAAACGAAATACCACCCGCCCCAGATGCAAATTCAGTATTTGTTGCACCCGATAACGCTATAGCTGCACCGCTGGCGCTCGACCCGTCTTGTGTACCAAGATAAAAAGATCCTGTTGTGTTTTCATAGACCAAAGCACCCATAGAGGCTGTAAAGCTATTATCCGATTTAATCTTACCAGCCACATGCAACGTCGTATCCGGAGATGTTGTTCCTATACCTACATAGGCATTTTCGTTCCAACTCATAACATTCGTCCCGTTGATCCCCAACGTAGAGACATTCGGCGTGTTTCCGGGGGCATTAATGGATAAATAAACATTCGGATCAATGGAACGACTAAGCCTGAAGTCAGTACTAGCCCCCGCACCTGCAACATCTAGAACAGCCGTCGGAGCCGTCGTACCAATACCAACACTACCAGACAATATGGCAAGATCAGGCGTATTGCCCGTTTTTCCGGTTTGGATAACCCCATATCCACCGCCAGTTCGTGAAGCATCATTAAAGAAGCCCATTTCAAGCTGTCCCTGCGTGACACCGGTTCTAACCATAACTCTCGCTGTTTGACCATCTGTAGAAGATGTATTTTCGGTTACAATGCCATATTCCGTAGATTGAACATGAATTGGATATGATGGACTGGTGTGTCCAACTCCAATATTACCAGAGGCATCAATCACCGCTCGAACAGTATTATTCGTTGCAAATTCCAAGCCATTACCCGTTGTTGTTCCCAAAAATGCGTACTCATTCGTTGAGTTAACGAACCTGTTTGCCGATGCAGCCTTATTGACCCCGGCAAAGAATGACGTATTCGCATTTTGCGCCAGCATCGCCGTTTCCGTATCTGTCGAGTTATAAAGATGAAGTCTGGCACTCGGGGTGCTTATCCCCATACCAACATTACCACTCGAAGCGATGCGCATTATTTCCGTCGGTGTATACGTATTGCCATCTGTTAAACCTGAGTT
>JBFHFW010000243.1:0-2321 GCA_041583395.1 Alphaproteobacteria bacterium | reverse complement strand
CGTTCCAAGCCTGTTTTCGAACAATATCTTGTACGCAGCAGAGAAGAGCTTTGCCGACAAAACTTTGATCCTTTAAATGTAAATCCGCTTTATACAGAATTCATAGAACGCCTGAGCGCCCACCCCGATAAAATTCTTAGCCTACAAAATGACCTCTGGCTGCAATATCTGAAGCTGTGGAAGCATACAACGCTCAAAGCGCTTGGTGAAGAAACCAATGACATTGTCAAACCAGACAAGAGCGACAGACGCTTTAGCAGTGAAGACTGGCAAATCAATCCTCTCTTTGATTTTCTTAAACAATCCTATTTGCTCACTTGTCAGGCTGTTCAGAACGCCGTGCATGATGTGGATGGACTTGATGAATACGAAAAAGAAAAGATTGCCTTTCATAGCCAGCTCTTTATGAACGCACTTTCCCCTTCGAATTACCTCATGAGTAATCCTGATGTTATCCGCGAAACGCTCAGCACCGGAGGGGCGAATTTGGTAAAAGGGCTCGAGAACCTGCTTAAGGATTTAGAGCGTGGAAATGGCAGCCTGAAAATCAGTACAACTGACTTTGAAGCTTTCGAGCTTGGAAAAAATCTTGCAACAACCAAGGGAGAAGTTGTTTATCAAAATGAGTTGATGCAGCTTATTCAATATCATCCAACAACAAAGACATGCTTTAAGCGCCCTTTGCTGGTTGTTCCACCATGGATCAATAAATATTATATCCTCGACCTGCAGCCAGAGAACTCCTTCATTAAATGGCTGGTCGATCACGGCCATAATGTCTTCACAATTTCATGGGTTAATCCAGGGGCACAACTTGCAGAGAAACGCTTTGAGGATTATATGGAATCCGGCGTCATTGAGGCCATGGAAGAAATCAAAGATATCACGGGTGAACCCGATGTGAATGCCATTGGTTATTGTCTGGGTGGGACATTATTAGCCACAACACTTGCCTATCTTGCAGCCAAAGGACAGGCTGATCAGATTGCTTCTGCAACCTTCTTTGCAACCCTGATTGATTTCGAACATTGCGGGGAAATGAAAATGTTCCTTGATGACGAACAACTCGCCATGATGGATCGCATGATGAACGAAAAAGGCCTCTTTGAAGCCCGACAGTTGCAACAAACTTTCAGCTTGCTGCGCTCTAATGATTTGATCTGGAATTTTGTCGTCAATAACTACCTGATGGGCAAAGAACCCTTCCCCTTTGACTTGCTCTATTGGAATGACGATAGCACCAATATGCCCGCCCGTATGCATAGCTATTATTTGCGGCATATGTATCGCGATAATTTACTCAAAGAACCTGGCGGGATTGTGATGAAAGATACAGCCATTGACCTTCGTAAAGTCAAAACACCTGCTTATTTCCTGAGCACGCGTGATGACCATATTGCACCATGGCGAGCTACCTACGAAGGCACACAACTTTTCATTGGCAAGAAGACCTTCACCCTTTCCGCCAGCGGTCATGTCGCAGGGGTGATTAACCACCCACAGAAGAAGAAATATTGCTATTGGACGGATGATCAAACCCCCAAAGATGCCGAAGCCTGGTTAGAAGGCTCAACCAAACATCAAGGATCATGGTGGCCGCATTGGCTGGCGTGGAGTAAAAAACATGCCGGAAAACGTATTCCTGCGCGCATACCTGAAAAAGGTATTGAACCGGCACCGGGAAGCTATGTGCGTGTCAGAGCTTAGGCAGCGTATAATCGATATCTGGCTGCAATGTTATGCTTTCCGGATCCGCTTTTTTGTCCTTTGTAAGGATCTTAAGACCTTTTTGAATTTTGTAAATCAAAGCGTTATTAACCGCGTTGCACAAATCATCCATCCGGCTTATTGCGTAATCAATATCAGCCTGAGAAAATGCTGCGGTTGGTACATCCGTTTGAAAAATACATTTTTGAAGAGCTATAGCATCCTGCCATTGCGTTACGGCCTGATAATGCGTCAATATTTTTGCCAGATTGGATTTTGCTAGGATATCAAGACACCGTTTTTGCGTCTGATCTTCTTTCAACTGCCTGACATTTGTTCTCTCAAGAGCAGTTGGACCGTTTAGGCTTTTTGCATTTAAAGAAGCAGAAGAAGCTTTGTTTAGAGCTCTCTGAAAAGCGCTAATAATAGATAAGACGAGTTCATGCCGTGCATATATGGAGTAAGGTACCGGTGTTTTTAAAAATTCAGGAGACACGGTTCCATTATGATCTGCATGATTATAGACGTGCTGTATAAAAGCCCCTTCAAGATGCGTGCCTTCAAGCTCTTTTTGCTGCTGGAAGACTGGGCTCAATAAAGCCGCTACGTGCTTT
>JBFHFW010000242.1:0-2345 GCA_041583395.1 Alphaproteobacteria bacterium | reverse complement strand
TGTATTATGTCATTCTGAGCGTAGCGAAGAATCTAGGCCTGAGATCCTTCGGCTTTGCCTCAGGATGACAGGAGGGCGCTAGTCCACCGGACTACGAATAGAGCTTCTTGGGAGTTCAACATCAAAGCAGCGCTGGTAATACTCCGCAACGATGGGGCGTTCGGCCTCATCACATTTATTCATGAAAGATAGCAGGAATGCCGTATCACGGTTATCGAAGATCTGCGTGTTTTCAATCCAGCTAATCACGGTTCGCGGGCTCATGAGGGTCGAGAGATCACCATTGATAAAGCCTTCGCGTGTCATATCGGCCACGCGTACCATCTTATCAATCGTTCCCAGATCAAAGTTTTCGAATTTCTTATGCATGATGTTCACTTCATCATCATGCGGCAGGTAATTAAGCGTTGTGACAATATTCCAGCGATCCATCTGGCCCTGGTTAATCTGCTGCGTGCCGTGATATAGCCCCGTTGTATCGCCCAGCCCCACAGTATTGGCTGTTGCAAACAGGCGGAAAGCCGGATGTGGGCGGATCACTTTATTTTGGTCGAGCAGGGTGAGCTTGCCCTCGGCCTCCAGCACGCGCTGGATCACAAACATCACATCGGGGCGTCCGGCGTCATATTCATCAAACACCAAAGCTACAGGGTTTTGTAACGCCCATGGCAGCAAGCCATCTTGCCACTGCGTGATCTGCTTGCCTTCTTGCAATGTAATGGCATCCTTGCCGATCAAATCCACACGGCTGACATGGGAATCCAGATTAATGCGCACGCACGGCCAATTGAGGCGCGCGGCAACCTGTTCGATATGTGTGGATTTACCGGTGCCGTGATAGCCTTGGATCATCACGCGGCGGTTATGCGCAAAGCCAGCCAGCACAGCCATCGTTGTGTCAAAATCAAATTGATAGGTCTTATCAATCGCCGGAACATTGGGGGTGTCTTCGGAGAACGCCGGTACTTCCCAATCCACATCCAGACCGAAAACATCTCGGACATTGACCTTTGTGTCGGGAATGGTCGTGTATTTGCCTTCCTTGGCTTTCACTTGCGTGATGTTAAAGGACATGCCGCGCTCGGCTTCGGCCTCTTTATTGAGGTTATCAAGATTTATATCGCTCATAAATTTATCTATTTATCGTTTAAAGAATCGAATTGCTCATAGGCGAGCTTAAGAATGGTATACGCCATATTGACGCGTTTGAGAAGCTCTTCTGCCTTTTGGCAACCACCATGATGGTCGGGGTGATGCTTTTTCACCAGCTCTTTATAGCGTGCTTTGATCTCTTGGAGCGTGACGGGAGGTTCTAATCCAAAAAGCGCCATTGCCTCAAATTCAGGAGAAGCCGGATCAAGCCCGTGCGCGGCACCACGCTTTTCTTTCTTAAATGGTTCGTCTTCATTGAAATTGTAGGTTTGCCAAGCTTTGTTGCGTAAAATTTCTTCAGCTGAGCCTTCCGCGTCATAACGCCATGTCGGGCGGTCACCATAGCGTGCGCGTTCCATGTGATCTTGCACTTCATGGGCTGCCATACCATCGAAAAAGTTCCAGTTCTTATTGTATTCAGCAATATGTTCGCCACAAAAATGATAAAATTCGTTCAGGCCACGATGTTTGGGGGCTTTGTGCGCACCATGAGACAGGCAACCGTCAGCTTCACAGTTTTGAAGCTGTTCTTCCGTATTGTGATCGGCATATTCTGCAGAATTTGGTTTTAAACGTATCGTTGGCATTGCAAACTTATTAAAATGACCTACATATCTATACTAACGCATTAAGGCAGAAAAACCCAAGGAAAATAAAATCGATGACAATGGAAGAGCAAATCCGTAAGTGCCTGGAAGATAATTTTACCATTATTGATCTGAAAATTAAAAATGAAAGCCATAAACATAGAGGGCATGCTGGTGACGATGGCAGCGGGCAGACGCACTTTAGCGTTGAGGTTGCTGCTCAGGAGTTTGTTGAATGCTCGCGTGTGCAGTGCCAACGGATGGTGAATGCAGCCGTAAAAGGATTATTTGACAAGGGTTTGCATGCTTTTGCATTGAAGGTCAAAGGACCGGGGATTGATCGGAGTTAGGTTGTGTCGCAAAGAAGCGCTTTACACTCAGTGGTTGCATGTGTATATTCATGGCTACGTTTTGACGCTGATGAGGCGCACCTACACCCGCGTTCTTCTGTTTACTGCTTATGTATTAAGCTGCCTGACTTTAAATCTCGGCATTCCTGAGTATTGACAATCGCGTTTACTAAAACAGCTAATCCAAAAGGGAGTCTAAGACAATGAAATACAATATAAATACTGCAGAAGCAGACATAAAAAATAATCATATCCA
>JBFHFW010000241.1:0-2358 GCA_041583395.1 Alphaproteobacteria bacterium | reverse complement strand
GTCTTGAATACCGTGCAGGCACGGGGTTTTTGGGGTTGAAACTCAAGCCATGGGCCGGCGTGGAAATAACACATGATGCTTCATTGTGGCTTGGCGGCGGGCTACTTTATGATGCAGAGATATCACCCAAATGGCATATTATACCCAGCCTTGGCTTAGGATATTATGCCCCGGGAAGCTCTGATCATGACCTTGGCTATCCGCTGGAATTTCGTTCCCAGCTAGAGCTTTCCTATACGCTTGATAATAATGACCGTATTGCCATGTATTTCAGCCACATATCTAACGCAAGCCTCGGTGATAAAAACCCCGGTACTGAAGTTATCGGGCTTTATTGGCACAAGCCTTGGGACTAATACCTAGCGATAAGGCGCATCTTTAGCGATATTTGCTGCGATCTGTGCTTCCCAGCGATCACCATTATCAAGCAATTTCTGCTTATCATAGAACAGCTCTTCTCGGGTCTCTGTTGCGAACTCGAAATTCGGCCCTTCAACAATCGCATCTACGGGACAGGCTTCCTGACATAGACCGCAATAAATACATTTGGTCATATCAATGTCATATCTGGTCGTACGGCGGGAACCGTCTTTGCGTGGTTCTGCCTCAATCGTAATGGCCAGCGCAGGACAAATCGCCTCACATAATTTACAAGCAATACAGCGCTCCTCACCATTCGGATAACGGCGCAAAGCATGCTCACCACGGAAACGCGGGCTAAGTGGCCCCTTCTCATACGGATAGTTAATCGTCACGCGCGGAACAAAAAACATATATTTAAGCGTCAAGGCAAAGCCCTTAACAATCTCGGTTAGAAAAAATGAACGTGCTAAATGATCTAAACGCATATCAAATATCCTTATGGCAGAGCATCAAAGCTCAGAAGTAAACCGGCGGTCAATACCACCCAAACAAGTGTAAAGGGCAAGAAGACTTTCCAGCCCAAGCGCATCAACTGATCATAACGGAAACGCGGCAAAGTCGCACGCGCCCAGATAAAGAAGAACAGCACCGCACAAACTTTTAGTGCAAACCAGACAATTCCGGGCACAAAAGCCAGCGCCGTCATACCAAATGGCGGCAACCAACCGCCCAAGAACAAGATCGCTGTCATGGCTGACATCAAAATCATGGCTGAATATTCACCCAAGAAAAAGAGCGCATAGCTCATGGAGGAATATTCCACCATGAAGCCGCCTGTTATCTCGGATTCGCCTTCGGGTAAGTCAAATGGCGCACGGTTGGTTTCCGCTAAGATAGAGACCAAAAAGACAATCAACATCGGGAAGAGCAAAACTTGCATCCACAACGGGCGCGGCGCCAGCACGATTTCCTGCAAATTCAAAGAACCTGTGCAGATGAGAACACACACGATAATTAACCCCATAGAAACTTCATAAGACACCATCTGTGAAGCACTACGCAATCCGCCCAAAAAAGCATAGCGCGAGTTTGATGCCCAGCCAGCCATAATCACGCCGTAAACCCCCATAGAGGATACTGCGAAGAGATACAAAATCCCGACATTGATATTGGCCAGCACCCAGTCTTTATCAAAGGGAATGACCACCCAGCCCATCAACGCCAAGGCAAAAAGCATGACCGGCGCCAACAAAAAGACAATTTTGGATGCATTCGCCGGAATAATTGTCTCTTTCGAAAGTAGCTTGATCCCGTCTGCAATCGGCTGAAGCAGACCAAAAGGCCCCACTGTCATTGGCCCCTGACGGCGCTGCATCGCGCCCAAAACCTTACGCTCGGCGTAGGTCAAATACGCCACAGAGAGTAAAACGCCCGCAACAATCAGCCCAATATAGACCAACGTCATCAATGTCCAGATTGTATAAGGATGTGCCAGTGATTCTGTGAATTGCTCTATCATTAAATTCTTTCCAACCTTTTACTCGTATCCCAAAACATGCCGTGCAGCAAATTCAACCAAAGCACTTTTTACATCCTGACCGTGGACATCCAGCGCGTAGCCTTCTGTTTTATGACCGTTCTGACGAATTTGAACCAAATACCCGCTATCACCCTTCTTGGCTTTAAAAGATGTAGCATCATAATTCAAAGTCAAATCATCACCTTCCGTGAAGACAGCTCCATAAAATAGATTACTCAACGAATCCAGACGATCATTTAAATCCATTGCCTCTGCTTTTTCTCCACGAACCAAGCATCGTAGCTGGTACAAATATTCCTCTTCAGAAAGCGCACCAGGTTTGCTATCTGCTGCTTTAGAATTGTCAGGAATAATCCCACGCGCCAACATCTCTCTAACGCTCATAGAACCCTCATTAGGCGGCATCTTCCATATCCTCTTCAATAAATTGCGTTAAATCCGGCTTGAAGTAATTC
>JBFHFW010000240.1:0-2382 GCA_041583395.1 Alphaproteobacteria bacterium | reverse complement strand
TGCCTATGATCTTGGCCTCGCCTTTCAGGTAACCGACGATATTTTAGACGTTGAAGCCGACCCGCAAGATACCGGTAAAGATACAGGCAAAGACGAAGCTGCCGGCAAAGCCACATTTGTGAGTGCCCTTGGTAAAGATGCTGCCAAAGAACGCGCTGAAATGGTTGTCCGGCAGGCCACAATGCATCTCAAGCTATTCGGTAATCGCGCTACTGTACTGGAAGAGCTTGCCGATTACGTCTTGGGACGCCGCGCTTAATCGCATCCTCGACTTTTTTAAAGAGTGTCGGGAGGCCTTTAATATTAGTGACCTCCTCCCAATAATGCCCGTCATCTAAAGCTGTATCTGCAGGCATAGAACCTCTTTTGATATGAAGCGTCAGGGAAAAATGGGTGAAGACATGTTTGATGCTGCCCGCATCCTCAAATTGACGATTGTGAAATAAATCTTTGGGCAGATCTTCTTGCCAATCCGATGTCGGAAAACCAACTAACCCCGCAAGCATGCCCTTCTCTGGACGGCGGTGTAAAAGCACCTGCCCTATCTCATTTTCAACCCAATAAGCAAACCCGACCTTATGCGGCACCGGCTTTTTCTTGATCTTCATGGGTAAAGTGCCTGCAATATCCTGCCCCGTGCACAGATCACTTATCGGACAAAGATCACAGCGCGGTATCTTGGCAATACACACGCCCGAACCAATATCCATTAAGGCTTGAGCAAAATCACCGGAGCGCTGCTCCATGCTTTCAAATAGCACCTCGGCATAGGATTTAAAAACCGGTTTTGCCTTGGGCAAAGCATCCTCAACCCGAAAGATACGCGCGATAATACGCTCGATATTCCCATCCATCACGGCTGCTGGCTGATCAAAGGCAATCGTCATAATCGCCGCACTTGTGTAATCACCAACTCCGGGCAATTTCAAAAGCTGCTTTTGATCTTGCGGAAAAATACCACCATGCTCCTCCACAATCACATTGGCGCATTTATGTAAGTTCCGCGCGCGTGAGTAATAACCCAGCCCCGCCCAAGCCTCTAAAACATCTTCCTGCCTAGCCGCCGCCAAAGCTTTAACATCCGGCCAATGCTGTAGAAACTTCTCGTAATAAGGAATAACAGCCGTGACCGTTGTTTGCTGCAGCATAATCTCGGAAAGCCAGACCTTATACGGGTCTTGATTGGGCTCACGCCAAGGCAGGCTCCGCGCATGCTGATCATACCAATCCAAAACTTGTGCACGGATTTGTGCTATATTTTGGCTTGAAATCTTGCGATTTTTTTCCGGTCTTGCCATAAGGGTTCATTCACTTACAAAGGTCTATTTATGCGTCCACTCTCCGAAGCCACCGCCCGCGTCGCCGGTCAGAATTTCTCCCGGAAATTCGTGGCCTTGGGGCGTATCGCGGCACAATGGGAAGCGATTATCGGCGCGCAGCTTGCCACCAAAGCACAACCCGCGGGCTTACGCTATAGAAAAGCAGCCAAGCGCGGTGAAAAGCCACAAGCAATCCTTGAAATCGCGGCAAACTCCGCCGATGCCACGCTGCTTCACTACCAAAAAGACCTGATCCTTGAACGACTCAATCAAATCTTCGGTGACCGCTGGATTACAGACCTGAAATTTGTTACAACTGTAGCCAATACAGCGCCGATACAGCGCAAAAAACGAAAAAGCCCCTTGACGGGAAGCGAAAAAAATCATTTATCCGCTATGCTGGATGGTGTTGAGGATCCTGATATCCTCGCCCGCCTTGAGGCTCTTGGACAAGGAATTATAGGAAAGAATAGAGATGAAAGTTAATGCAATTACACTCCGCCCCGGTAATGTTATCGAATATAATGGCCGCTTATGCGCCGTTGTAAAAAATGATGTCGTCCAACCCGGTAAAGGCAACGCCATCGCACAAGTCGAGCTACGGGATCTTCGCACAGGTTCCAAAGACAATGTCCGCTACCGCACACAAGAGACCGTTGAACGCCTAAGGCTAGAGCAAGAAGACTATCAATATCTCTTCAATGATGGCGCGGATACTTATACCTTCATGCATAGCCAAACCTACGAACAACTGGAAGTCAAAGCCGAAATCATCGGTGATCCCGTTGTTTACCTGCAAGAAGGCATGGTCGTCGAGATTGAAACCTATGAAGGCGAACCGCTGTCTGTACGCCTGCCAACCCACGCGACATTTGAAATCGTTGAAGCGGAACCTGTTGTAAAAGGCCAGACAGCAACAACCTCTTATAAGCCCGCTATTCTTGAAAATGGCGCAAAAGTGATGGTGCCCCCCTTTATTGATAGCGGCACACGCATTGTTGTTAAAACCGAAGACGGTACTTACGTCGAACGTGCAAAGGACTAAACCGATATGTCACGCCAC
>JBFHFW010000239.1:0-2384 GCA_041583395.1 Alphaproteobacteria bacterium | reverse complement strand
TAGATGGTCTCGATCTGGTTAAAATTGGGGTCGATGCGTTTGAATTTCTGGCGCACGCGTTTGATATGGCTGTCGATGGTGCGGTCATCGATATAGATATCCTCGCCATAGGCCAGATCCATCAGCTGATCACGGCTTTTGACAAGGCCAGGGCGCTCGGACAGTGCTTTGAGAAGCAGATATTCCGTCACGCTAAGATTGATTTCATGGCCTTGCCATGTGCAGATATGGCGGTCGTCATCAAGTGTCAGGGCACCGATTTGGGTTATTTTATTTGGTGTTTTTGTTGCGGTCGTCCGGCGTAAGAGCGTGCGGATACGCATCAGGAGTAGCTTTTGTGAAAAGGGCTTGGTGATGTAATCATCCGCCCCTTGCTTGAGGCCGGTAAGTTCATCAATTTCATCGTCTTTTGAAGTTAGAAAAATCACAGGCACTTGTGAATATTTCCGCAGTTCTGCAAGCACTTCCAACCCGTTCATGCGGGGCATTTTGATGTCCAGCACGACAAGATCAGGCGCTTTTTCCAGTATGCCGTCCAGTCCAGCCTCGCCATCATTATAAACGCGTACGCTGTAGCCCTCTGCCTCGAGCGCCATACTGACGGAAGTCGTAATATTTTGATCATCATCAATGAGGGCAATTGTTTGGCTCATGAAGGGAGTATACGGGTATTATGGATGTGTGTCATGGAGGTTTTTATTGATTTATGTAAAAATATGATATAAAACCTTCTTTATGAAGACGGAAAAGCAAGATTATATTGTCAATGTTCTGAGGCTTTATCTCAAAGCCAATACGTATAAAGAGATGGCGAAACTGGGGCGAGCCGTCGGTGCGTCTTTAGCGCTTAAAGGAGGACATATACTGGTTGGTGTTCGTGGAGAGGTCGGGGCTGGAAAATCAACTTTTGCGCGACCATTATTTCTGGAAGCATCCCGTTTAAATGGTTGTTCTGTGAAGCCGCCGGAATATGGTTCTTATTTTGGTCGACAATATTTAAAACATCAACTTTCTGCGAGTGATACTATACAACATAGGGTATTTGACGCATCTGCGTTGCCTTACTTGAAGAAGTTTAGAACTTTTAAGTATATTGCACGGCATAGGGATCAGGGGATCGATATTGCAGAGCATCCAGGCTTTTTAAATGAAGTTGATCCAGAGGAGCTTCCATCAGAACAAGGGCTTAATGTTGCAATTTCAAAAGATGATTCCGTTGGTTATTCTTATCAGCCACCACGCTTATTGGTGATGGATTTTAATCTAGCGGTATTTGATGAACAGGATCTTCGGGATAATTTAATGCCCTCAATTGTTGATTACTTTACAGGAACTCCTGAGGTTTTAAATGGTGTTTTTGAGGGAGCTAGAGGCGAATTTATCCCACAAACTCCTCATCCTTAAAACCTTGTGCGTATAGGGCGCAGGTGAGATCACCGTAGTGGATGGTGTTATCTATGGCGCTGCTGACGATGGGTTTGGCGCGGTAGCCCAGCCCAAGACCTGCGGTTTGTAGCATTGGCAAATCATTGGCGCCATCACCGATAGTGACAGTATCCTCTATAGAAAGGTCGAGGTCTTCACAATATTTCTTGAGGTAATCCAGCTTCGCATTTTTATCGACAATTGGCAGGACGAGCTTGCCCGTCAGGGCTCCATTTTGGGTATCAAGCGTATTGCCGTGATTATAATCAAAGCCGCATGTCATGGCGATGGGGGCGGTGAAGTCGGTAAAGCCGCCGGAGACCAGCACACAAGTCGCACCATGCTTTTTCATGGTTTTCACAAATATTTCCGCACCTTTGCTGAGTTGAACATTGGCGAGCGTTTCTTCAATGGTTCTGGTCGATAAGCCCTCGAGCAATGCGATGCGTTCACGCAAAGCCTCATGAAAATCAAGCCGGCCTTCCATGGCGCGCCGTGTGATAGCGGCTACGGCATTTTTAACACCGGCATATTCGGCAAGCTCATCAAGCGTTTCGTTTTGAACGATTGTCGAATCCATATCGGCGAGCAGTAATTTTTTGCGGCGTCCTTCCTTGGGCGTAATAAAGAGGTCGATTTTATTACTGGCGAGTGTATCGCGCAGATCTTGTAATTCCTGATCATTCGGGCGCCCCATCACCGGTATATCAACCGCCTTGTTCGGGGATAGCCATGCGGGATTACCGGCAAGGCCATTAGCGTCATGATCAATGTGACGTTCGATCACAGCTAAATGTCCGGCAGTGAGCGGGGCGTCAGATGAAACAAGTGTGAGGATATACTCCATAGGGGTTGATCTTCCTTTTCAAGGGGCGTAAGACTGGCCTAGAATTGTACCGATACACAGGAATAAATCCAATGGAAAAACCAAATATTCGTCCGCAAAACCCTTGTTTCTC
>JBFHFW010000238.1:0-2419 GCA_041583395.1 Alphaproteobacteria bacterium | reverse complement strand
TTGTTTCAACGATTTTTTCGACATCACGGAGATAAAGATGCGGGTTACGTTCTGCAAGACGCTGGATCAACTCTGATTTTGTCATTATCTGTGCCCTTCATAAATTTTGTATATGATTCTAGTCTGCCTTATTCCGTGGGTGTGCGTCAAGTAAAAGCCATTGAAGCAAAACGATTTTTCGTGGTTTTTTGTATGGATCATTCAAGTGCAGGCAATGTGCGTGACGGCTTTACAGCCATTGCGCACAATTTCGACTAGAATTCGTTTTGCCCGTTAAGTTTTATTAAAAAAGCCGACCTTGAAGGCCGGCTTTTGATATTTTTGCGAAAGTCGAAGGTGAAGCTATTCAGCTTTGTCTTCGTCTTTTTTCTTAGCGGCAGCTTTTTTCGCCGGTGCTTTTTTTGCTGGCTCTTCTTTTTTGTTGCCTTGGTCTTGCAAGGCCGCACCAAGAATATCACCCAGAGATGCACCGCTCTCGGTTGAACCAAACTCAGCCATAGCTTGTTTGTCTTCATCTAGCTCGCGCGCTTTGATGGAGAGGCCAAGCTTGCGTGATTTGGCATCCATGCTGATGATTTTTGCATCAACTTTTTCACCAACGGCAAAGCGGTCAGGGCGTTGCTCGGAGCGCTCGCGTGAGAGGTCACCTTTCTTGATGAAGCCTGTAACGTTTTCATTGATGCTGACTTCTACGCCGCCACTTGTGATCTCGGTGATCGTACATGTAACGACTTCACCTTTCTTGATGCCGTCCATGGCGCCTTCGAATGGATCGTTTGTCAGTTGCTTGATGCCAAGTGCGACACGTTCTTTGTCAGTATCAATGTCCAGAATTTTGGCTTTGACAACATCACCTTTGTTGTAGGCTTTGAGGGCTTCTTCGCTCTCGTCTTCCCATGAAAGGTCAGACAAGTGAACCATGCCGTCAATTTCTTCACCAACGGCCACGAAGATGCCGAATTCTGTGATGTTACGGATTTCGCCTTCGATTTCGTCACCGATTTTATGGCTGTTGCCGAATGTTTCCCATGGGTTATCCATGCATTGCTTGAGGCCAAGAGAGATACGACGTTTTTCTTCATCGATTTCAAGAACCATAACTTCCACTTCTTGTGATGTGGAAACAAGTTTACCTGGATGTGTATTTTTCTTCACCCATGACATTTCAGAGACATGGACCAGGCCTTCGATGCCATCGCCAAGTTCAACAAATGCACCGTAATCAGTGATGTTTGTGATTTGACCTTTGAGTTTGTCGCCAACATTGAATTGTGCGGCAACGCCTTCCCAAGGATCGCTTTCAAGTTGTTTCATGCCCAGAGAAATACGGCCTGTATCTTCATTGAAGCGGATGATTTGAACATCAACAGTCTGACCGATTTGCAGAGCTTCTGATGGATGGTTCACGCGTTTCCATGAGATATCTGTGACATGGAGAAGACCATCAACACCGCCCAAATCAACGAACGCGCCGTAATCAGTGATGTTTTTAACAACGCCTTGTACCACTTGACCTTCTGTAAGGTTCTCAAGTAAGTCAGAACGGGCTTCTGCGCGGCTTTCTTCAAGGATAGCGCGGCGTGAAACAACAATATTGCCACGTGCGCGGTCCATTTTCAGGATCTGGAAGGGTTGTGGTGTGCCCATGAGCGGTGTGATGTCGCGGATGGGGCGAATATCTACTTGTGAGCCAGGCAAGAATGCAACCGCACCGCCAAGATCAACTGTGAAGCCACCTTTAACGCGGCCAAAGATTGTTCCTGTGACGCGTTCTTCTTTTTCACAAAGTTTTTCAAGCTCGATCCAGACCTCTTCACGGCGTGCTTTTTCGCGTGAAAGTACTGTTGCGCCGTCTCTGTTTTCCATGCGTTCCACGAAAACTTCGACAACATCGCCGGCTTTGATCTCTGGATCCTGACCGGGCTTGGAGAATTCTTGTAATGGAATACGACCTTCTGATTTGAGGCCGACATCAACGATGACGAAATCGTTTTCAAGGCCAACAACCGTACCGTTGACAACGGATCCGGTAAATGTGTTTTGTTCGCCGAGGGATTCTGCGAGGAGTTTGGCGAAGTCTTTTGACTCTGCTCTATCTTGTAGTCTTGCTGCTGTTCCAGCCATTTTTTTAATCCTTTAGGTGTTTGTTCTCTGGCTTTTCTGTGCCCAGAGGATGCAAACGGGTTAGGGTTAAATAAACCATCACCGACCACGAATACTTGCCAAAGTCGGTTGGCTTTTGTTCTAAAGGATTGCTTTGGGAATGATCTTGGTTGATACAAATTCCAAAGCCTTTTCAAAGACTTGTTCGGCCGTTAGGTCGCTTGTGTCCAGGATAAAAGCATCGCTAGCAGCACGCATCGGGGCGGATTGACGTTCCTTGTCCCGCGCATCGCGCTCGCGCATATCCTTTAAAACG
>JBFHFW010000237.1:0-2426 GCA_041583395.1 Alphaproteobacteria bacterium | reverse complement strand
TTGATCGGCACTATCACAAAGGTACAAGGTTTTACAAATCTCACTTCCACCCCCTGCCTGCCGACAGACTGATCATGGAAATTTCGACAACCGCCTTTGACCACCCCGAAGCACCACAGCGCGTCAAAGAAACACTAGGGAATGATATCAAATTACTTTGCCCGTTGCGACATCCTGTCATTCGCACCTATTCCCTCTATCTTCATAACCTGCGCTACGGCAGGGTAACCGGCTCCCTTCAGGAAGCATGCGCTCAAAAACCAGACATCATCAACAGCAGCAAATATGCCGGGCACATCGAAAATTGGCTTAAACATTTCCCAAAAGACGCCATCCACTTTGTCTTCCAAGAAGAACTCAAAGAAAATGAAAACGCCTTTGTCACCAATGTCTGCAACGCCTTGGAAATACCGCTTATTCCTGCCCCTGCAGATAAGAGCATCCCTTATAATGCTACGACATACTCCCGCTTTCCAACACTCGCCAAATTTTCGCAATATATGGCTGACTGGCTTCGCGCTCATCGCTTTTACTTTATTATTAACGCCTCCAAGCTCTTGGGGCTCAAACGCATCATATTCGGGAAAGAAAACCCTGAAACACAAAAATACACTATACCTCCACATGATCGTGCATGGCTGGAAAAACAACTCGCCGGAGAAATAGAGGCACTTGAAGCACTCATAGGCCCAATTCCATACTGGGAAAAATACTGATGAAAAACAAAATATATGACCTAAACGACCTCATTAAAGTTATGGCAGATCTACGCGATCCGCGTGATGGATGCCCATGGGACTTAGAGCAAGATTTTAAGTCCATTGCCCCCTATACGCTGGAAGAAGCTTATGAAGTTGTCGATGCGATACAAAAAGGCGATATGACCGAACTGCGCGAAGAGCTGGGCGATCTTCTTTTTCAATCGATCTATCATGCACAGCTTGCCAAGGAGGCAGGACACTTCGATATTCACAATGTTATCCACGACATTACCCACAAGATGATTCACCGCCACCCCCATGTCTTTGGCGATGAAACAGCCAAAGCAGCCGCCGATGTCGATGCCATATGGGACAAGCAAAAATCTCAGGAAAACGGCAAAACCGCCAGCGATAATGACAGCATTCTTGACGGCGTACCAAAAGCGCTACCTTCTCTGCTTCGCTCATCAAAATTACAAAAGCGCGCAGCAAAAGTCGGATTTGAATGGAATGATATCAGTGGCGTCCTTGATAAGCTTGAGGAAGAAATAGCGGAACTCCGTGAAGCAGCTGCAAATGGTGGCATAGCCCATATAGCGGAAGAGCTGGGCGATACACTCTTTATCTTGGCAAATTATGGCCGCATGCAAGGCATTAACCCCGAAGAAGCGCTACGTCAAACCTGTGAAAAATTCGAGCGCCGCTTCCGTGGCCTTGA
The DNA here is from genome assembly GCA_041583395.1 of Alphaproteobacteria bacterium. GTDB lineage: Bacteria > Pseudomonadota > Alphaproteobacteria > Micavibrionales > Micavibrionaceae > UBA6929. The sequence goes on along the minus strand of JBFHFW010000237.1, from coordinate 1,007 downwards.
ACAAGCTCTAAAAGATGAAAACATAGCTTTAGACGAAGCTTCACTAGAACAAATGGAAGAGAAGTGGCAAAGAGAAAAACAAAAAGAAAAACAATAGATTATATTAGTTTTTTAATAAATAGATCGAAAGACTTTCTCCAAATATCTTCATTACAAGCCGTAATCAACCCGACCTGAGTGATATAATCAATATAGGGCTCACGCTGCCAATTCATGGCGACACCGCCAGCCTCCTCCACCAATAACGTGCCGGACAAGTGATCCCATGGATTAACCTTGCTCATCACCACAAAATCAGCCTCGCCCTTTGCGGTATTGAGATACTCATGCGCCGAGCAATGCAAAGAGCGATAAGAACTCACCTGCGCCCCCGCCTCATGAATAGCATCGCGCAAATCTTTTGGAAAAAATCCCGGATGAATATAACCGGATAAATCGGCCAGCACACAATCCGCTGTACGTTTGCGAACGGACATACGTACACCATCCAGATAAGAGCCACTGCCGCGCTCAACCGCTGCCATTTCTCCCGCTAAAACATTGTATATCCAGCCATATTCAACACGCCCACCAATGTTGAGTGATAACATCATACCAAACTCGGGCTTGCCGTTTACAAAGTTACGCGTGCCATCCACCGGATCAACTACCCATACAGGGCGCTCCTCATCGGCCAGCAGGCCAATATCATGCTCACCGCGCGATACACCCTCCTCACCGATAAGGACAGAGCCCGGAAATAAATCCGGCAATATCCGCTCCAAATGCGCTTCGGACTCGATATCAGCCTGCGTCACCAGATCCGTTGCACTGGATTTTGTAGAGATCTCATGATCTTCCAATGCGTTATGACGCGGCAAAATATAAAGCTCTGCCGTCTCTCTTAAAATATCCGAAATTTTATCAGGGTTAATAATCATGAAGCGTCCAATGGCTCATAGCCGTAATACTCCTTAAGCTTACCACAATGCGCCGCATCAATCACCACATCCATTTGCGCACCTTCA
>JBFHFW010000236.1:0-2463 GCA_041583395.1 Alphaproteobacteria bacterium | reverse complement strand
CGCTTTTGGATATTGCTCATTTCAATCTTTGCGACGATCATATTTTTGGTCGCAGGGTTTAATGTTTTCCGGCAAGACAGGACTTTGGTCGAGGATATCCCCGCCGTGAGCGAGAAAATTCGCGAGCGTTTACCTGAAGCTTCCGAAGAAGCCTTGCCCGAAACAACAGGTGATATTAGCAGTGCGTCCCAAGGCATTATTCTTAATATAACGTCTAATAGTTGGGTTGAAATTCGTGATGCACAGGAAAATGTTCTTGTCTCGCGTGTTCTTCAAGCCGGTGAGCGCTACAGTATACCTGAAGACAGGGCTGGACTAACCATGTCTATGGGCAATGCCAGTGGTGTTGAATTGGAAATAGATGGCAATAATCTGGGGGCGCTTGGTGAACAAGGGAGTGTGCTGGAGGGGCTTTCCCTTGATAAAGAATTTCTTTTAGGTGCCTACGCGCAAAAGCCTTGAAAAACACCCAAGAGCGTGTCATTTCTTAGTCATGTCTTTACAAGCTAAATTATCATCGATCAAAGCCCGCCACGAAGAACTTGCTGCCCTTATGTCAGCAGGTGGATTGAGCGGTGATGACTTTTCGAAGCTCTCCATGGAATATGCGGAGCTAACCCCGGTTGTCGAGGCTTTTGAAGAATATGAGGCCGGCTTGCAGGAGCTTCAAGATCTGGATGAAATGCTAAAAGATCCGGAAATGAAAGACATGGCGATGGAGGAAAAGCTTGCCCTTGATAAGCGTATTCCTGAGTTAGAACGCCAAATCCAACTGGCGCTTATTCCTAAAGATGAAGCCGATACCAAAAATGCCATTTTAGAGATCCGCGCAGGCACTGGCGGAGATGAAGCCGCGCTGTTTGCAGCGGATTTATTCGTTATGTACAAAGGATACGCCGCGCAACAGGGATGGTCTCTGGAGGTTTTGGAAACCTCTGAAAATGATATTGGCGGCTATAAGGAGATTATTGCCCAAATCAAAGGTCGCAATGTTTTTCAGCGCTTGAAATATGAATCAGGTGTACACCGCGTGCAGCGCATTCCCAAAACGGAATCAGGCGGGCGCATCCATACATCAGCGGCCACAGTTGCTGTGTTGCCAGAGGCCGAGGAGGTCGATGTCGAGATCAAGGATTCAGATCTGCGTATTGATACCTACCGTTCACAAGGCGCAGGTGGGCAGCACGTGAATACCACGGATAGTGCCGTGCGCATTGTGCATATTCCAACAGGGATTGTCGTGGAAATGCAAGAAGAGCGTTCCCAGCACAAGAATAGAGCCAAAGCGATGAGCATGATCCGCACCAAGGTTTATGATATGGAGCGTCAGCGTTTGGTAGAGGAGCGTGCGGAAGACCGGAAATCTCAGGTGGGATCGGGCGACCGATCTGAACGCATCCGTACCTATAACTATCCGCAAGGACGCGTGAGTGATCACCGCATTAATCTGACACTTTATAAGCTTGATGAGATTATGACCGGTGAGGCTTTTGATGAAGTCGTCGAGGCTTTGATTACCGAAGATCAAGCCTCGGCACTGGCAAAGCTCGATCAATAAATGAAACTCTCTGCTTTATATAAAGACCTCAAAGACACGCTGGGAAGTGCGTTGGAAGCACGCATGATCCTTGATGATTATGCCGGTGTGCGTTGGGATGATATCCTGACAGAGCCGGAAAGAGAACTCCCCCAATCCACATTGGACCAAATAGAAGAGATCAAAAACCGCCGTTTGTCGGGTGAACCGCTTTCGCGCATTGCAGGCGAACGGGAGTTTTATGGGCGAATCTTTGCGCTTGGTACCGATACGCTTGATCCGCGCCCTGATACAGAAATCTTGATTGAAGCTGCGCTCAAAGCATGCACATCCCCTCCAAAATCTATTTTGGATCTGGGAACGGGGACAGGCTGCATTCTGATCACCTTATTATCGGAGTGGCAGGAATCACAGGGCATTGGTGTTGATTTGGCACAAGGTGCAATCGATGTTGCGCAGAAAAATGCGGAGCGCCACGGTGTCAAAGATCGCGCCACTTTTATTCAAAGCAATTGGTGGGAATCGGTTGGGGGGACTTTTGATCTCATCGTGTCTAATCCGCCCTACATTCCGAATCAAGATATCGCGAATCTGGAGATTGAAGTGAAGAATCATGACCCTATATTAGCTCTTGATGGGGGAAATGATGGCTACGATGCCTACAAAATTATTTTTTCCCAATTAAAAAAGAGATTAAATCAGGGTGGAACCGCGCTCTTTGAAATCGGAATAGGGCAGTGTGGATACATTTCGCGACTCGCCGAAGAATCTGGTTTTCATGTCAATGCTATACACCCCGATCTTGCAGGGATTCCGCGGGTTGTGGAAATCTCTTGTGGGGATAAACAAAAAAAGATTGATGGGGTGGCTTGAACCAAATTCTTGATTGGATGTAGGTTCATTCCTGTCAGCAAGAACAAATGAGT
>JBFHFW010000235.1:0-2468 GCA_041583395.1 Alphaproteobacteria bacterium | reverse complement strand
TCCCAAATTTTATTAACATCTCGTTAAGCTTTGTGCTATAACCTTAAAGATGTACTCGAGTATTAGAGTACACCGCATAACGCATCAATAACCTAGGAAAGGAAAAGATATCATGTCTTCTGATGTAGTATTAACGTCCGCGTTACGGACAAACCTCCTATCATTGCAGAATACGCAGCGTCTCATCGACAATACGCAGCTTCGCCTTGCGACAGGCCTGAAAGTGAATTCAGCTCTTGATAACCCGCAAAGCTTCTTTGCAGCACAAAGCCTTAACAACCGCGCTGGTGACCTTGGTCGTCTTTTGGATGGTATTTCACAATCCATTAGAACAATCGAAGCCGCAAGTAATGGTATTACTTCGCTCACAGGCTTGGTTGAACAGGCTGACTCTATTGTTCAATCCGCTAGTGATGAAATTGCCTCCGCAGGCAATGAAGCACGTGCAGTGGGTAATGTTGACCTCGGCAGCACTGCTGACTTAACAAGCCTTGCAGCTGTCGATGCCAACGATGTCTTCGACATTGTTACCACAGATAGTAATGGCAACCAGATCTCTGAAACCATTACAATCGCCGCTGGTGATACGGCTTATTCATTAACCGCCAAAATCACGGACGCTTTTGCGGATAACCGCAACGGTGAAATTGTTGCCAGTGTAACCGATGAAGGTTATATCTCCATCAGCAGTACCGATGGTCGCTCATTCCGCATCGTTGACGGTGAAGTTGGCGATGGTGACGAGGTCACAAATGCCGGCTTTACTGCGCTCGGTCTTGGTGATTACTTCGAGATTGAAAGCATTGGTAATGGCGGTGCAGCGACACGTGCAGCGGCGACAATTGTTGCTGGTAACACGATTTCTTCTGTTTCACTTTACGAAAGCAGTGGTAACCTGTTAGAAGCTGGCGATGTTTTGGCTGGTGCAACTATTCAGGATGTTGATGGCAACACCATTATCTCAGGTTTTGCAGCGGCTGACACAATTGCGATTGATGTCAACACAGACTCTGGTACAACAACTGTGACTTATACACTAACAGCGACATCTACATTCCAGGATCTGATCGACACAGTCAATCAAGCCACAACCGTCAATAAAAACATCAGCGCTGGCTTTGATGCAAACACCGGGCAGTTGAGCTTCACAGCTCTTAAGGATGTGGTTAATACCCTTGGCCTTCGCATCACAACAGCTGCTGCTGGTACTTTTGACGTTGGCTTGGGTGACCCGACTGGTAAACTTGATCCAATCACGTCAGAAGCTGCTGTTTTGGAAGAGCGCGTCTTTGCCTTCAATAGCAGTACAGAAGCTCTCGATAGCCTTGCAGCTGACTACAACACGGTTCGCGCACAAATCGATGAACTTGTGAGTGATGCAAGCTATCGTGGCATTAACTTGCTCAATGGCGATGATCTCACAACCTTCTTTGATGAAGACAGAGATAGCAGCCTTGTCACAAATGGCGGCGATCTAACAGCAGCTGGCCTTGGTCTTACCGAAGCAACATTCAGAAGCGCTGATGACATCTCGCTGAGCAGCACACAGGTGCGTGGCGCACTGGATGATGTTCGCAGCTTTGGTGCCTCGATCGCCAACAATCTGGCTATTATCCAGACACGTCGTGACTTCACAGAGTCCACGATCAATACACTGGAAGCCGGTGCTGACGACTTGACTGTAGCGGATCAGAACGAAGAAGGCGCAAACCTCCTTGCTCTGCAAACCCGCCAGACATTAGGTGTTACATCTCTATCTCTTGCATCTCAGTCACAACAGGCTGTGTTACGTCTCTTCTAAGTATAAGAAGGAACCGCGCAAGCGACATTATTTTAAAGAACATAAAAGAGGCTCAAGGACTGAGCCTCTTTTTTCTATAAAATTTCGGCTTTCCCCTACTCTTTTCAAAGCCAATATGCTATAATGAATAATACAGGCAGAAAGCCCTGCGCCGCCAAAGCGCAGATAAAATACAGAAAGGAAGAATCCTATGGCTCTCGTTATTGATCTCAAACCCGGCGAAAAGTTGCTTATCGGTGAAGCCGTCATTACAAATGACTCTCAGCGTACGCGCCTTCATATCGCAGGTGACGCTCCCATTATTCGTGAAAAGGATGTTTTGCAAGAAGACATGGCCGACACGCCGTGTAAGCGCATTTATTTCCTTGTTCAATGCATGTACCTCTCAAGAGATCCCGGCGAATATCATGAAACATATTTCTCGCGGGTCAAGGACATTCAAAAGGCCTCACCATCGAGCACGATATTCTTTCTGCAGATTAATGAACACATTATAAGCGGCCACTATTACAAGGCGCTAAAGATAGCCAAACAGCTTATTCAACACGAACAGGAACTCATCGCACATGCAACACAACAATCCGCAGGGTAATAACCCCTACGCAAAGGCTGCTGGTGCGTATGGAGACAATGCACAAAAGCACACACCCGACCAACGCGAGCTTGA
>JBFHFW010000234.1:0-2470 GCA_041583395.1 Alphaproteobacteria bacterium | reverse complement strand
CCGTCATCGTCAGATATAATCTGGCGAATGGAATCCAAAATCTCTTCGATTGAGGGCTCATCTGCTTGTTGGTCTTGTTGATCGTCAGACATAAAAGTTTCAAATTCCATTATTGCATACCCGTCCAGTGTGTTCTATTACGCCGACATTGTCAAAGCAGGTCAGTAACTTGTACTCACCCTATCCACATTCATATCAAATATTTTACGTGCAACGTCTTGTGTATTTGCGCTGTGATCAATTTTAGCACCTTCAAACCCCAATGTTTCAGGGGAAAGATTGCCCAAAATAGCAGCAAGAGCAAACTGTGCTACAAGCTCATTACGTTGAGCCGTCACCAGTGCGACTTGCGCATCAAGGAGTTCTTGATCTGCGTTTAGGGAATCAAGAACCGTGCGCACGCCAATTTCGGCTTCCGCATGCACCCCCTCTTGCGCCACTTCGGAAGCTTTGACTTGCGCGCGCCGTGATATGATTTCCGCCTGCGCGGCGGCTAAAGTTTCCCATGCGGTTACAATTTGCTGGCGAACGAGGCGCTTTGCTTCCAGCACTTCGATATAGCGCTGATTAGCGGTGTGTTTAGCTTCCCGCACACGGGAACGCGTGGCTCCGGCCTGATAAAGCGGTATTGTCATCAAAACCCCGATAGAGCGGCTGGTGGTTTCATCAACAAGACCGGGGCTTGGGTCAAATGATTTGCTAAGCGCGCCGACAATATCAATATCCGGCAACAAATCGCCAAAAGCGTTATCAATATCATTTTGCGAGGATTCATAAGAAAACTCTGTCGCCAGAATGGCTGGGCTGGAAGAATCGCCCAACATAACCGCTTCTTGAGAATCATTTGGGGTCGATAATGTAAAACGTGGGCGAACTAATTTTTGTGCAGGCGCGCCTATGACTTGCTCGAACACGGCCTTACTGGCTTTGAGATCACCCTTTGCGGCTGTCACTTCCGAATTTGCACGCGCCAAACGTGCTTCGGCTTGGGAAACATCGGTCAGTGTAAGCTCGCCGACATCAAAACGATCCTGCGTTGCCTCGCGTTGGCGTTCAATAACGTTACGGTTATTACGGCTAAGATTTAAAAGCGCTTGGTCGCGCACAACATCAACATAAGCCACAACTGCATTAAGAAGTATGTCTTGTTCTAATGCCCGTAATTGCTCTTCTTGTGCCCTAATCGTTGCTCGCGCTGCTTTGACCTGTGCAAATGTGCTGCCACCTTTATATAAAGGTTGGCTGAGGGCAAGTGATCCCTCCCTTGTCAGGAAGTCATTTGTATTACCGGAATCAACCCTTCCATTGCTGATCCCCAACTCACCTGAAAGCGTTGGGCGCCAGCCTGCAAGCGCTTGAGGAAGTTGTTCTTGCACAGCCATGAGGCGTGAGCGCGCGGCGCGCAATGTAGGATTATGCACATATGTGCGTTCAAGCGCAGCAGACAGGTTTAAAGCATCCGTATGAGCCGCCGCCTGCGCAAACAAGGGTGCAGAGCAAATTATAAAGACAGCAGTAAAAATAAAGTGCCGCACAAGAAACCTCTTAAAAAAAGGTGCTACAAACACATCAAAACGCAAAAGAGACCTTGGGCTCAAAACCTGCTAGGTAAGGCGCGCCAGCCTCAAACAAGATATGGGATGAAAATTGCTCATCGCTAAGTCTTTGTACCAAAGTGACCTGCCCCATCACCGCACCTTCTTTTTTGACAACGGCAATCAAGCGACCACCTATTTCCAATTGCATTGTCAGCGCCGTGGGAATTTCAGCAACTGCACCACCGATAAAAACCACATCATAAGGCGCGTTTTTCGCATGCCCGCCTCTCAAGTCACCCTGAACGCCGACAATATTAGCTACCCCTACCTCATTCCAATGACGTGCAGCCTCCTTAATATAATCCTGATTACTTTCAAGCGCGATAACCGTTGTGACGAGCGGAGATAAAATAGCGGCTGAATAACCCGTGCCACCCCCGACATCAAGAGCGACATCCGATAACTTTGGATTGAGGGCTTGCAACATTTTTGCATGCGTCAGAGGCTCCAACAAAAAACGATCTGCGGAAATGCGCAATACGTCATCAGCATAAGCTACATTTTGCTTAATAACCGGTAAAAATTTTTCACGTGGCATTGCCTCAAAAATATCCAGAACTGCTGGATTCGTTACGCCATTTGTCTGGATCTGGCAATTGACCATATTTGTACGCGCTGCAGTAAAATCTGTCATTTCTAAAAAACCCTTTGGCGATTCTTCTCTTCTTGAGAAGGATACATATCGAAAATTATGAAGGCAAGCAAACTGAATTATTGACTTTCAGGAAGAAACTCTGTTTAAACCATATCTGGAATGGCGCGGTGGCAGAGTGGCTATGCAGCGGATTGCAAATCCGTGTACACCGGTTCGACTCCGGTCCGTGCCTCCATTTCTCACTAAAATTAATCACGCAGAATCGTAGCCCATCTTT
>JBFHFW010000233.1:0-2481 GCA_041583395.1 Alphaproteobacteria bacterium | reverse complement strand
TCCATTGTGTATGCATCCTCTAGAATAACCAAAGCCTCATCAGAAATACTAAGCTGATCTTGTGTAAGATTATGTTTCTTCATCTCGGCCGGAATAATATGGGTTTTTGCTATTTCATATTTCTCCGTGCGCACATATCCATCAAGTTCAATAACATCAATCCGATCAAGCAGCGGCGCGGGAATTCTGTCTAGATAATTGGCGGTACAAACAAACATAACATTGGAAAGATCATACTCAACTCCCAAATAGTGATCGCGAAACGTACCGTTTTGTGACGGATCAAGCAGCTCCAACAATGCAGAGGCCGGATCACCATTCCCGCCTTTCTCCAACTTATCAAGCTCATCAAGCAAGATAAGCGGATTATCAACACCTGACTTTTTAACCGCTGTCATAACACGTCCCATTTCTGATCCAACATACGTATAACGATGTCCGCGAATGCTGGCCTCATCAGCCACACCTGCCAAAGAAACCTTGAAAAACTTACGTCCCGTAGCATCTGCTAAAGTTTTGGCAATCGTCGTTTTCCCAATCCCCGGAGGACCAGAAAGACAAATAACCTTGCCCTTGGGCTTGCCTATAAACTTCTCTACAGCGAGATGGTCCGTTAACTTTTCTTTTACATGATCCATACCACTATGTGTTTTATTGAGCATTTCTTCTGCCCGTGGCACATCCAAATTAAGCTCTGAAAGCTCGCCCCATGGCATATTCAATTGCGCATCGAGACGTTCAATAACTTTTTCACTAGGCCCTGCTGGCGAGGGTGTTAGTAAACGCTTGAGCTGTCTTTCTATTTTATGCGCGACATCCTCGGGTAAACGCTCCTTAATCGCACTAAAACGCTCCTGAAGCTCAAGCACCTCTGGATCTACATCGGGGTTATCATCCTGCCCCTTATCCTGAGAGCCACCTGCCGGATCATCTCCGTTCTTAAATTCCTTCAAAGCGACCACTGCAGATAAGTCTACATTTATCTCTGCACGCATTTTTGCGAGGGCCTGGTTCGGTAGCTCACGACGGTTTTCCGGATAAATATTGATAATATTTTGCAAAAGAGAAACCCATTCATCAGCAAACTTTTTAACCCCCTCTACGGGAAACTGTGGATGTTGCGATAAAATCTTCAAATAATTCGGCAAACCTGCAGGAAAGCCTTCACCCGTCCCATTTCTAAATGTTTCTTTTCTTGCTGCCAAATCCTGCATATAGGGGGACAGCTTCATGCTCACACCCCCGACAACCGGGTATCCGTCATCCGTTTCAAAAATTTCATTTAAAGCCTCATAGAACGTCCCATAACAAATTACGACCCTATCAACAGAGGCATTAGATTGAAAAAGCGTTGCAAATGCATTTAATGCATCATCCAATGCAATTTTATAATAGTCCAACCGCCCGCGCTTCAAAGGATCATCCGCAGGCAGTGCATTCAACGCATCTTGCACAGGCCCTAAAGTTCCCTCATTAACACGTGCCGCAATAAACTCATTAATCAGAGCAATCGTATTCTTAAACTGTAAATCGGTCGGAGTCGGTGCTTTATTACTGTCCATTGCTATGCAATTCCTTATCTCTTTGTTTCTGGCAGAAGCCTGAACCTTAAAACGAATATGAAAATTAAAGATAAGGGAGCAAAGCAATATTGGAATGATATGTCAAGAAAAATTATAAAAAATGCAATCTCATTACAAATTAGCCCCTCTAAAGAAACTGTATTTTCTTGCATGACGTGCTCAAAATCTGCTACCCATTCATCTTTATAGATTACAGAAAATACAAATGAACTTACTGGCAAACATTCCCGGCTTAAAATGGTTATTTGGCAAAAAAGCCGAAAACGAAATTGTTGAGCCCTGTAAAATCCCCCTGAGAGAGCAGCCCCGCCCCCAACTGGAAAAAACATCGGAACTGGAAGAACATATTACAAAGATTATGGCAAAGAGAGGCATTAATCCTGATCTCTGCTATCAATTGATGGATCGCTTGCTCTATATCACTTTTGACACTATGGGGCATCTCGAGCTTAACAAAGATATTACTGTGCCTAACGCAAGCGGCGGAACAACAACCATAGGTAAATATCTTTCAACAAAAGACCCGAAAACGTTGAACGATGTTATAGGCACGCATGCAACGTTATTAAAAATGCAGATAGAGCAAGGCGTCGATGCAGAACACATGCTTGCAAAACTTGCTAACACAGCAAGCAGGAACATTAAAATAAGTGAACAATCAGATACGAACAATACCCTTCCCGTATTGAGAAAATAAAATCATTCACAAAACCATCCTAAGGGGGATCGGCGTACTGGCTGTGCAACCTACTCTGGCAATCATCCTAAGGGGAAGTGGGGCGACTGACGGGACTTGAACCCGCGACCACTCGGATCACAACCGAGGGCTCTACCACTGAGCTACAGCCGCCATATAAGCAATGCTCAATTCAGATTGTCTTTCCTATATGTTTATGGT
>JBFHFW010000232.1:0-2483 GCA_041583395.1 Alphaproteobacteria bacterium | reverse complement strand
TTATAGCCCTTCGCTAAAAGGAACTTGGAAAGATATGCGCCATCTTGCCCGGCGACACCCGTGATCAATGCAACTTTACTCATGGGCGCATATTAGGGAGTACAAACGTACGTTGTAAAGCATAAAGACCGCCCTCATAATTTCTTACATTTTTCTATCAGGCAAGAACCAAGAGAACACAATAGGGAAACAGCTATAAAACGAAAAAAACAGAGCTCGGGACAACCGAAAACCAGCATACTATTGAATGCAAATACAACCAATCAGGATGAAGACGCTGCACGCTTGAGGCGATCATTAATCGCAATCCCTAACCCCGTATCGGGAATAGCCATCACGGCAATCGCTTTATGCTCGGGACGGTCGAGATCTTTGAGCATCGCGAATAAATTTGCCGCAGCCTCGTGCAAATCGCCCTCTTCACTCAAGTTCCGACGCTGCGTGTCCGGCAGATCGCGCGCCGCACCGCCGCCTTTCACACCCATAAAACGATCAGATCCAAAGGCCAGCAAAGCCTCCCCTTCTTCCAGATCAATTGCATTAAGGCGCACAGGCGTATCAGGCGCATAATGTTTCAAGAGCTGCCCGGGAGATTTAATCTCACCCGTCTCATGCACATAAGACACTTCACACTCCAAAACTCGCGCGATATCTTCGGCTAAAATCGCACCTGCGCGCAGCACACTAACCTCCGGCGTGCTCAAATCCACCACCGTTGACTCTAATCCCACCTGACACGCACCATCGGCTAAAATGAGATCAACCGCATCGCCCAAAGATTCTGCCACATGTTTCGGCGTTGTTGGTGAAAGCGTACCGGATTTATTCGCACTTGGCGCTGCAATCGGCACGCCCGTGGTCTTAATCAATTGCCGCGCCGTTAAATGCGCAGGCACACGCACCGCCACGGTTTCAAGCCCTGCTGTCACAAGCTCCGACAAACCAGAGTCCTCAATGCGCGGTAAAATCATCGTCAACGGCCCCGGCCAAAATGCCGCCGCCAAGGCTTTAGCTCGATCATCCATCACCGCAAAAGCCTCCACATCACGCACATCAGCAAAATGTGTGATCAACGGATTAAAGCTTGGCCGCCCCTTGGCCGCAAACACGCGCGCCACCGCTTCCCCATTCAGCGCATTCGCCGCCAATCCGTAGACCGTCTCGGTCGGCATACCAACCAGCCCACCTGCTTTTAAAACAGAAGCAGCCTCTTCAACATTTTTTGTACTCGGTATCAAAATTCGCGTCATAACGCCCCTAAAAAGCCAGCATTTATCACAAAAGGCAAGCGCATTTCGCTAAAAGCTAAACTATGATAACCTGATCGCCATGATCTGGGTTGTACAATCACTGTTTTCTGCTGTTTTTCTAGCCGCGCGTTCTATCTACGATAAACACATGCTGCACGCTGCGAAGCTCAGCGCAGCAGAACTCAGCATCTATCGCTATACCCCCATAGCCCTAATTACACTGCCCTTGGCCATTTATGGCATGGAATATACAGCACTAAATAATCCGGCATTCCTTTGGCCCATGATTGCGAATATCACGCTCAACACCATCAATATGCTGGTCTATGTCCGCATCGTCAGAAATAATGATGTCTCGCTAATGTTCGGCATTCAATCGCTCGAACCCCTTTTGGTCGCTGTCATTGCCTTCTTCCTTGTCGGTGATACACTCAGCTGGCTCGGCGTGAGCAGCATTTTCATTATCGTCTCGGGCTGCTTCTTACTGCAAAAAAGCCGTGATCTGGAATGCATGAAAAAACACTGGAGACATTCTCCTTGGCTGTGGGTGCTAATTTATATGACCCTTGCCGCAACAGCTACCAGCTTTTCAAGAATGGCTCTGCAATCCGGTGAGGTTTTAATGTATATCGGCGGACGTTACAGCGTTATGACGCTGATTTATGCAGTCATCTTTTTCTTTGTCCTGTACAAAAATGAACCCCGCCCGTCTTTAAAATGGAAGTATTTTGGCACAGGCATCCTGAGCTGCGCGGCCGTATTCCTCGAAATGTCCGCTCTACAGGTCGCCAAAGCCGCCTATGTTGAATCCTTACGGCGCTCCAGCATGTTCTTCGCCTTGGCATTTGAAAGTCTGCTCTTCAAAAAACCATGGAATACACGCAGATTTCTGGCCAGTCTCTTACTCTTCTCGGGCATAGGATTGTTGGTATTTTCCCTGACGCTCGGTATATAAAAACCGATTAATTCACCAAGTAAACTTGCGGCGTTACATCATCATCTACAGCCACATTTTCACAAGCATTACCCATAGCCGGATTACCATGAAGAGTTATGCGCTGCGCAATGACGCGTGTACAAGGCGAATCCAAACTATCCATGTCGGAATTTCCACCAAAAGAAATATCGCGTGTCGGGAAATAGGCCGAGCCATTAAGAACAATATCCGATGTACCGGTTAGCTTGTTATTATTATTTGCATTAGACCCCAGATAGGGCGCATCCCGATCTTGA
>JBFHFW010000231.1:0-2486 GCA_041583395.1 Alphaproteobacteria bacterium | reverse complement strand
TGCACCAAATCCGGTTCCCCAAATGATTGTTCCGTCCGCAAAAACAATAACGCCCGTTGCATTTTCGGGGCGTTTTGGGGTAGAAGTTTTAGTCATGATCATTAGTCTTTCTAGTAAGGGCTACTAGAAAAAGACTTAGTAATGGTTTTTACAGGAAAAGGGAAGAAAAATTTTGTCAAAAAGAGAAGAAATCAACGGTGCAATGAAAGAAGCACTGAAAAACAAGGATAAAACAGCGCTCGCTACGATCAGATTGATCCTTGCCGCGCTTAAGGATCGCGATATTGCCGCGCGCGCCAAAGGGAGTGCCGATGGCTTGAATGATGACGAGATTTTGTCCTTGCTGCAATCCATGATTAAGCAGCGTCGCGAATCCATTAAAATGTATGAAGAGGCCGAGCGTATGGAATTAGCTGAACGCGAAGGTGATGAAATTAAGGTCATTGAAAGCTTCCTTCCGCAGCAATTGAGCGAGGAAGAATTATCGGAACTTATTACAAAATTGATTGCCGATACGGATGCTGAGAGTATCAAAGATATGGGCAAAGTCATGGCGGTGCTTAAATCAAATTATGCGGGGCAGGTTGATATGGGTAAGGCCGGAGCATTGGTTAAACAGCAGTTAGGCTGATGGCTATTGGAATAGGTTACAAAAAAGGCAGCCCAACGAGCTGCCTTTTTTATTGTCCTGTAAGAGTTCTGCTTAAGCGCGAAGGAGTTTTTTGCAATACCCCCAAACGAGGGCTTTGATATCGTTAAAAGAGACCGTGCCTTGTGTCAGAGAGCCATACTCAATAACGTTGATCTTTTGATTTTGTTTAAAAACTTTTGGCATTACCCAGTTCCTTACTCAGTCGTTGTACGCGTTATTTATGGAATAAAATCTATCAAACTTTACATAATTTGTCAAATTTCTTCTTTAAAATGCAAAGGAAAGGGAGCTCCCCTGCGCATGAGGTTATTTATATAAGATACTGCTTTTATGCAATAAAAAACAGATGGTTTTAGTGATTATATCCATTCTTTGTTTTGGAGAATTGGGTAGTATTATTACCTTCTTGTCGTTAGGGTTCTTGCTATTAAGGTATATTTATTGACATATCTACACTAGTGGTTTACAGAAGTGGGTATATGTAAATTTTTAAGGATGTTTATCGATGACCGCAAAATCAAACAAAAACCTTTTAAGTGTCGGGCAACATTACAGTGGTAGTGGTGTATTTGTCGGCCAACAACAGTTCGTTGATAAAAATGGGCAACCACTTGGTGTTGTCTTTAATGTTTTTACTCCAGCGCAAAAATTACTAGATGACTATGGTCGTCCTCTCGCAGACACTTACAACAGGGCTGTAGAAAAAGTATCTGCTTTGAATGGTTTTGAAGGCCATGATGGAGCAAAGGGAGTTGAAGAAGAGGGCGATATTTTGACTGCGGTTAAGCGGGAGGATTACGAGAAGTTGGGGCAGTGGCATCTACCATCTCTCCCGATTTTAAAAGGTATCCTTTATAATAACCAACAAAAGGGTCAGTTATCTTCGCTATTTTCTCACCTCTCCGATACAAGAAGCGATCATGGCTATGGTGGCTTATCGCGCTGGTTGTGGTCGTGTACAAAAGTAAGCGATGTTAAAGTTAAAGCCTTTTATGTTGTTGGCTTTACGGATAAAACAAATGAAGGAAAAAATGGATTTTCCGATGATTGTGGATTAGCAAAAGGGGACGAGCACTCCGTGTGCCCCATTCGGTTAGAGTTGGCGAGCTAGGGGTAGGCGTCATTAATTTTAGTTTTTGGGGCTTGGCTAGGGTCTGTAAAGCCTGCTATACACGACTTTATGTCACTTTCACCGCGATTCTTGGATGAGGTTCGAAGCCGTCTGACGCTATCCGATATTATCGGGCGGCGGGTCAAGGTTACGCGCGCAGGACGTGAATTCAAGGCATGTTGCCCGTTTCACAAAGAAAAAAGCCCGTCTTTCACGATCAATGATGATAAGCAGTTCTATCATTGCTTTGGCTGCGGCGCGCATGGCGATGTGATCGGTTTTGTGATGCAGCACGATAATCTGTCCTTTATTGATGCGGTCGAAATGCTGAGTGCTGAAGCGGGATTGCAAATGCCTAAACCCGATCCTGTCTCGGCACAAAAGGCAGAAAAAGAGCGTGACCTTCACGCGCTAATGGATGCGGCTGTCGAGTGGATGCGCGCACAGCTTTATTTACCAGCAAACAAGGACGTGCAAATCTATCTGTCCGAGCGCGGCATGACACCGGAAATATTAGAGGCTTTTCGCGTTGGCTATGCGCCAGCCGATCATCAGGCGATGCGAAAATATCTTCAAGAGCAAGGATACCGCGATGCAGATATGATTGCAGCAGGTGTCTTGAAAAAATCCGAGCGCGGTGGAGAGCCTTATGTCTTTTTCCGTGATCGCGTGATGTTTCCCGTTGCCGATCGTCGCGGGCGTGTGATTGCCTTTGGTGGACGG
>JBFHFW010000230.1:0-2507 GCA_041583395.1 Alphaproteobacteria bacterium | reverse complement strand
ATGAAGTGGCCGGAACAGTAGCTGCAGTTGGCAACAAGGTGAGCACACTAAAAGTCGGTGATCGTGTTGGTTTAGGTTGGCACTCGGGATATTGCAATACATGTCGCTCCTGCCAGTCCGGCGATCAAAATCTTTGTGCGACAGCGCAAAGTACCATTGTAGGACGTCATGGTGGATTTGCCGAGAAAGTCCGTGCCACAGCAGATAGTGTTTTGAAAATCCCCGATGGTATTGGCTTGGATGTTGCTGGCCCTTTATTTTGCGGTGGTATTACCGTCTTTAACCCGCTTGTACAATTTAATGTCAAACCAACCAGCAAGGTTGCTGTGATCGGCATTGGTGGCCTTGGGCACATGGCACTTCAGTTCTTAAATGCATGGGGATGTGAAGTCACGGCTTTTACCTCCAGCGAGGCCAAGCGTGAGGAAGCTCTTGGCCTTGGTGCGCATCATACGCTTAACTCCCGTGATGCAGCTGAAATTGAAGCTGCGGCAGGGCGTTTTGATCTTATAATCTCGACCGTGAATGTGAAGCTGGATTGGAATTTATATTTAGGCACATTGGCACCAAAAGGGCGTTTGCACTATGTTGGGGCTACGTTGGAACCTTTAGATCTGAATGTCTTTAACTTGATTATGCAGCAACGTGAAGTATCGGGCTCCCCTGTCGGTGCGCCTGCAACGATTGCCAAAATGCTGGATTTTGCGGTTTTGCACGACATCAAGCCCATGATCGAAATATTTAATATGAGCGATGTCAATAAAGCCTTGGCTCGTCTGCATGAGGGTCAAGCACGTTATCGTATTGTCCTGAAAAATGATTTGTAATTTATACCTTACACGGGCAGAGAGTAAAAGAGGCAGACTTTTTCCAATGCCCGCATTATGAAGATAAAACAATGAAAAACACTCCAGTCATCTTATGGTTCAGACAAGATCTGCGTCTGCGCGATAACCCTGCACTGATAGCCGCACACGAAACGGGATGCCCGATTATCCCACTCTATATTCTGGATGACCATAATAGCGGCGAATGGAAACAAGGTGGCGCTAGTCGCTGGTGGCTGCACCATAGCCTGAAAGCATTAAACGCATCCCTTGACCACAAAATGGTTTTTGAGGCCGGTGATCCCTTACCTCTTCTCAAAAAGCTGATGAAAGAAACCGGTGCAACCGAAATCTATTGGAATCGCTGCTACGAGCCTTGGCGCATTGCCCGCGATAAAAATATCAAAGAAGCCTTAGAGGGAGCTAAAAGCTTTAACGGTTCTCTCCTTTTTGAACCACATACTGTGCTCAAAGAAGACGGAACGCCGTATAAAGTCTTCACACCGTTTTACAAAAAAGGCTGCCTAGGACGCGCACCAAAACCGCGTGAACCACAAGCTGCTCCCACAAACTTGAATCTCTATTCTTATCGGGACGGAACACTTGATGATCTGAAACTTATGCCGGAAATCAAATGGTATAAGCAGATGGAGCAAGAATGGCAACCCGGCGAGAAGGGTGCACAAAAACGCCTTAGAATTTTCATAGAAGAAGGTCTTCATGGTTATAAAGAAGGGCGAAATATCCCCGCAGGGATCAATGTCTCACGCCTTTCTCCACATTTGCATTTTGGTGAAATCTCACCCAATGAATCGTGGTATGCTGCGCAAGAAGCCATGATTGTGCAAGGTTGCGAGAAAGATGGTGAGCACTTCATGAGTGAATTAGGATGGCGTGAATTTTCCAACAGCCTTCTCTATCACTTCCCGAACCTTCCTCGTAACAACCTCCAAACCAAATTTGATGCATTCCCCTGGGCAAGCGATGACAAAGCCCTACTCGCTTGGCAAACAGGTCAGACTGGCTATCCGATTGTGGATGCCGGTATGCGCGAACTTTGGCAAACAGGATACATGCATAACCGCGTACGTATGATTGTCGGATCATTCCTTGTCAAAAATCTACTTCTTCATTGGCATCATGGTGAGGAATGGTTCTGGGATACGTTGCTTGATGCAGATCTTGCGAATAACAGCGCGAGCTGGCAATGGATCGCAGGATGCGGCGCAGATGCCGCTCCTTATTTCCGGGTTTTTAACCCTGTTACCCAAGGGCAAAAGTTTGACCCGAACGGAGAATATGTTCGTCGTTTTGTACCGGAACTCGGCAAAATGCCGGATAAATTCCTTCACAATCCATGGGATGCTCCCGACAACGTGCTTCAATATGCAGGTGTTAGCTTGGGCGATAAATATCCCAAACCAATCATTGATTTAAAAGCCTCAAGAGAGCTTGCTTTAAGTGCTTTTAGTCAGATTTAATTGTGCCTTGCCGCTTTGAGGACAACGATTTTTAAGCCATCCTTAAAAAACGGCATCCCGGGCTATTTGAACTCTGATGTTTTTACCCCCTCCCATGTGGCTCCATCCAGTCAATATCAGGCATCATAGGCACAACACCTGTCGGGTTAATGGTTTTATGGCTTACATAGTAATGTTTGCGCACATGATCCATGTTGAT
>JBFHFW010000229.1:0-2509 GCA_041583395.1 Alphaproteobacteria bacterium | reverse complement strand
TGGGCAACGCCTTCATTGGCATCCAAAATACCGAGCGCTTCTGTCAGTTCACGCTTCACATCCGCCAACATCGGGATTGGAAGATCACGCAGCTCTTCTTGGTGTTTGCGCCATGCCCAGTGTGTAAATTCGCTGTCTGTAGAGCCGGTAATAAGTTGAGAATCGCGATCTTTAAACTCTTCATCCAAATCGGCGAATGCCGCGATTTCAGTTGGGCAGACAAAAGTAAAATCTTTCGGGTAGAAGAAAAAGACTGTCCATTTTCCTGCGTAGCTGTTGTTATCGATGTTCACAAAGACGTTATCGATATTAATATCGGCAAATGGCTTGCCATCTACGGCTTTGAGTGAGAATTCGGGGAATTTTTGTCCGACGCTGATTGTCATTGGGATACTCCTATATGTTTAAATGTTTTGGTTTTCAATCATTGGTCCCGACTATATTTATTGATTAAAGCTATGTACAATCGTTTGTTTTGATGGTATTAATAGGTTTTAACGATGAATATACGTGATCTTCAATATATTGTTGCCGTGGCGCGGCTTGGGCATTTTGGTAAAGCGGCAGAGGCCTGCCATGTCAGTCAGCCCACACTGAGTGGCCAGATTAAAAAGCTGGAGGAGCAGCTCGGCGTTCAAATTTTCGAGCGCACCAATCGCCGCGTTGTTGCCACCGATACCGGCTTGCATATCATTGCGCATGCCCGGCAGATTTTGGCAGAAGTCGGCAAGATCAAAGAACTTGCCAAAAGCGCGCAAGACCCGCTCAGCGGTGAATGTCGTTTGGGTGCGTTTCCAACCTTGGCGAGCTATATTTTCCCGCGCCTTGTCATGGATATCAAAGCAGTTATGCCTGATTTGCGTTTGATCCTGCTGGAGGAAAAAACGGATATTTTGCTCGCTCGATTACGTGCGGGAGATATTGATGCGGCGCTTCTGGCACTGCCGATCGAGGATGAAAGCCTGCACATGCAGGCTTTATTCGAAGACGAATTTGTGCTCGCGGTTCCTGCCGATCATGTCTTGAGCCGCTATAAGCATGTCTCGCAAGATGTACTGACGCAATATCCGCTTTTGCTGTTGGAAGAAGGGCACTGCCTGCGTGATCAGGCGCTTGATGTTTGTCGGCGGCATCATCTGAACGAAGAGCAGGATTTCCGCGCCACCAGTCTGGAGACTTTGCGCCAGATGGTGAAGGCCGGTACGGGGCTAACTTTTATGCCTAAAGTGGCTACGCGCGAGGATGATAAAGGGATCTGCTATATTCCTTTTACCGCGCCTGCGCCCAAACGTACGATTGGGCTGGTCTGGCGTAAAACGTCATCCAAAGATATCGTGATGCGTAACATCCTTGAAATATGGGATGCATCAGATCCTGCCCTTAACGATTAGGGCTTATTTTTTCTTCCAGACATTTACAGGCAGCAGCCATGCAACCACAATAAAGGCAACGCCCATGGTGATCCCCAATATGCCACCGTTTATGCCTGTGATCAGGGCTGGATATTTTGCATTGCCTGTATCGGCAAGAGATACGGCTCCGCCTGCCACATGTTCAAAGAGAAACGGGGTGCTTTCATCCAGCCACCCATAGCACAATGTAAATGCAAAGGCACCCAGCAACCCGCCCAAGGAGAAGAATAAAGCATCCTTGCGCCCTGTTGCCATGGATGCCAAACCTGTTCCGGGACAAAATCCAACGAGAGCAAAACCAATACCTAACAGCGCACCACCGATGACAACGCCGATATAGGCCGCTTTAATCGAGACATGGGATGGATCAACAAGACCGGTGTTTAGCCCGGCAAACAGCAAGACAGAGGCCAAGCCAATCGCAAATAAAATCGTTTTCATCAGCCTTGTATCCGTCAGGCGCAACATGTTGATAATGTTTTCCGGATTGGTTGCCCCCGCACGGTTAAGTGCAAAACCGAATAAAACACCCAAAGCAATCGCTAAAAATAATTCCATGATTTTTTCTCCTGTTTTACTTGGTTCTAAATATGATAATGGCCAGCGGTATTGCAGTGATAAACGCGCCGAGTGCAAACAAATAGCCGCTGAGCGCTGTTTGCATCATGCCACTCATCATGTGGCCGCTTGTGCAGCCACCGGCCAGACGCGCCCCGAAAAGCACTAAAAATCCACCAATAAAAGAAATCACATAGCGCTTTGCCGACGAATCGCCGAAACGGTTGCGCCAGACATCGGGCATAATTCTGTGCCCTGCCGATTGCGGTTTATCGCCGCCCAACAGTGATGATAAAAACGCGCCCGCCATCATCGCCAGCACAAAGATAAAGCTGTAATTCAAGGGATTAGCTGCATTTGCAGCATATTTCCCGCCGCTTTTATTGAGATAAGCATTAGGAGATTCATATCCGCTTTTCGCCGTAGGGCTTTCAACAACAACCGAAGGATCAATTGCATCCCACAAAACGGCATCCAAAATCACAAATTGTGTTGAAACGCCGATCGGTTTAACCAGTAATATCGCTGCAAAAAATGCA
>JBFHFW010000228.1:0-2510 GCA_041583395.1 Alphaproteobacteria bacterium | reverse complement strand
TGTTGTTTCTGCCGAAGACAGCATCATGCCGCAAACCATTGAATCGATTGCACATGCAAAAGCAGCCGGTGTACCGATTATCATTGCAGTGAATAAAATTGACTTACCGGATGCCAACCCGACAAAGGTCAAGCAAGACCTCCTCCAATATGATGTTGTTGTCGAGGAAATGGGCGGTGATATCCAATGTGTTGAAGTCTCCGCGAAGAAGAGCATGAATTTGGACAAGCTGGAAGAAGCTATTATGCTTCAAGCCGAAATTCTAGAGCTTAAAGCCAATCCAAATCGTGCTGCACAAGGCTATGTTGTAGAGAGCAAGATGGAAAAAGGCCGCGGCTCTGTGGCGACAGTCCTTATTCAAAAAGGCACATTGCGTATCGGTCATATTTTTGTGGCGGGTTCCGAATTTGGTAAAGTCCGCGCCCTGATCAATGATCGTGGTGAGCATGTCAAAGAAGCCATTCCGGGGCAACCTGTGGAGGTTCTCGGCTTTAACGGAACACCAAGCGCCGGTGATCAGTTCAATGTAACTCCTGATGAAGCTAAAGCCCGTGAAATTGCTGAATATCGCGCGAGCAAAATTAAAGAAATTGCTGCAGCCAAGGCAATCAAAGGGCGCACAACGATGGAAGATCTTCTTCTTATCCGTGAAGAAGGCGAAAAAACCAAGCTGCCTGTTATTATCAAGGCCGATGTCCATGGCTCGATCGAGGCGATCACAGGATCTCTTGCCAAAATGGAAGAAGAAAATGAAGGCATTGCCGTACAGGTTCTTCACACCGGCGTTGGCGGCATTACCGAGTCCGATGTGACTTTGGCAAAAGCTTCCGGCGCATGGATTGTTGGCTTTAACGTCCGCGCAAACCCGCAGGCTGCTGCGCTGGCTGCCCATGAAAATGTACGCATCAATTACTACAACATCATTTATAACCTGATTGATGATGCGAAAAGCATACTGTCTGATATGTTGGCGCCTGTTGAGCGCGAGGAATATATTGGTGAAGCGAAAATCCAGGAGGTCTTCAACATTACCAAAGTCGGTAAAGTTGCAGGTTGTATTGTTTCCATGGGTATGGTCAAGCGCGGCTCCAAGGTTCGCCTGCTGCGTGATGATGTGGTCATCCATGAAGGCATGCTCAAGACCCTTAAACGCCATAAAGACGAGGTCAAAGAAGTCAAAGAAGGCGTTGAATGCGGTATGGCCTTTGAAGCTTATGATGACATTAAAGAAGGTGACGTGATTGAGTGCTTCGAGATTATCGAAGAACAGCGCACCGTGAGCTAATTTTTTATGAGTAAACGTAAACACTCTTCTTCCGAGCCGTCACAACGGCAACTCCGCGTTGGCGAGCAGCTCCGGCATATCATTGCCGAGACATTGCAGCGCGGGCATTTTCATCAAGAAGAGCTTTTTGACATCCAAGGCATTACCGTGACCGAAGTGCAAACCTCGCCTGATCTTAAACATGCGATTGCCTATGTCATTTCTCTGGGGGGCGCGGATATGGATGCAATCCTCCCCGCACTTAATGCTGATGCACATGTCTTTCAAAAAGATATCGGGCGTCAGGCAAATCTGAAATTCACGCCGCGCGTCAAATTCCGCCTTGATGAGAGCTTCGAGAACTCACAACGCATTAATCAGCTTTTGCATGATCTTGATCTGCCAAAGGATGAATAAAGATGGGGCGGCGGCGCAAGGGCAATAAAGTTGATGGTTGGATCAATTTCCACAAGCCTGTCGGCATGACATCCACGCAAGCCGTGGGCAAGGTGCGTTGGATGCTGAATGCCCAAAAAGCCGGACATGCCGGCACACTTGATCCGTTGGCCTCCGGTATCTTGCCGATTGCGCTCGGTGAAGCCACAAAAACGATTGCCTATGCCCAAGATGCAATGAAGATTTATAGTTTTTCAATTACATGGGGTGAGCAACGCGATACGGATGATAACGAAGGTGAGGTTATTGCAACCTCCGATATCATTCCAACACGGGAAGATATTCAAGCCGCTCTACCCGCTTATATCGGTGAGATACAGCAAGTCCCGCCAAAATATTCTGCAATTAAAGTCGATGGTGAGCGAGCTTATGATCTGGCGCGTGATGGCGAGGATTTTCAGCTCCATGCCCGTGAGGTGTATATCGAGACCCTTGAGCTGTTAAATGTTGAGGCCAATACCGCAGATTTCCGCATGTTATGCGGTAAAGGCACTTACGTCCGTGCTCTTGCCCGTGATCTGGCGCAGGATTTAGGGACTGTTGGCTATATTTCCGCCTTAAGACGCGATCAAGTTGGTGCTTTTACGCTGGATAATGCGATTTCACTGGACAAACTTGAAGAAATGGGGGATAGTGCCGCGCGCATGAGGGCTGTTTTACCTCTGGAGAGTTCGCTGGACGACATCCCGGCTCTTCCATTAAGAGAGGACGAAGCCGCCAAATTGCGCAATGGGCAAAGGCTTAGCTTTATCTCCCGCCCCGATTTCGAGCGATTGAATCATGTGGGAGA
>JBFHFW010000227.1:0-2521 GCA_041583395.1 Alphaproteobacteria bacterium | reverse complement strand
GGTATAGTTATAAACTGTAATATTAGGTGAACGCTCAAAGATCTTTATGCATTTTCTAACTAAACTTATTGCTCCGGTTCAAAAGGCTCTTCGGCAGTCAGTGTCGTCCTTTATCTCACTGGAAACTGCGGAGAATGAAAACACGCTGGTGGCGTCTGACGGATCACTGGTGTCTTATATCAAGATCGAAGGATCGCGCCAGATTATCGGTGATGAAGAATACCGCCATATTATCACGGCTGCGACCATCAAGGTCGGCTCGCGCTTTGACCGGCAAGGGCATGCCGTACAGATTTATTTTACCCGCGACCCCAATCGCGTGCGTCAGGAGCTTGATAACCTCATCCATCCCAGCCGCGTTTCTGCCGATAATATCGGGTTGGACTTGCAGGATCTTTTAAATGAACGCACCAATCATCTTGAAAAATTCCTGACCCATGAAGAGTGCTATTTTGTGCTGTGGACGCGGCCTTCGATCCTCTCGCGCGATGAGGCCAAACGTGCTGGCAAGGCCTCCGTAGAAAAAGCCAAGGAATGGGTGACGGCCTTATGGGCGCAATATCCCTTTGCCGCGCTTGAGCCTCTTAAAACCCGCCATAAAAGCTATATCAGTGCCATGACCTCTTCCTTGGATGAGCTTGGTGTGCGCTGCGAGGTTATGCATGTCCATGATGCTTTACGCGCGATCCGCTCGAACCTGTTTCCTGATCGGGCAAATGATCAATGGCAGCCCTGTTTGCCGGGCGATAAAATTCCTACACGCATGCCGCGTGAAGAGGCTGATCTCTCCGATATCTTGTGGCCTAATCTTGCCAACCAGATTGTCGCGGCGGATGCCAGAACGGTCAGCAAATCGGTCGTACGCATCGGTAATTTGCTCTGGGCAGGGGGGGATATGACACTCGGACCCGCTGACGCCATGCCTTTCACACAACTCTTGAACCGCCTGACCGATGCGGGTATTCCTTTCCGGATTTCTTTCCTTGTTGAGGGTGGCGGGATTTACGCAACGGCCTTCCGCACCTTTCTTTCCACCATTATGGGTGTAACCAATGCGGGTAACAAACAAGTCAAATATTCCCTTGAAGGTCTCCAACAACTCGCCCGTAGTGAACCTGTCGTGCGGGTGCGCGTGTCCTTTGCGACATGGTGCCGCGTTGATGAAAAAAGCAAGATCCTTGATCAGCTCTCCCAGCTTTTACAAGCCGTCGAAAGCTGGGGCTATTGTCAGGTCTCCGAATTTTCCGGTGACCCACTTGATTGCGTGATGTCTTCGGCCATGGGTATTCACTGCGCCGGTACAGGCGTCACGGGCATTGCGCCCATGGTCGAGATTATGAAGCTCCTCCCGTGGCAGCGCCCCTCCAGCCCGTTTTCCTCGGGTGGTATGCTCTTCCGCACGCCGGATGGCAAAGTCTGGCCCTATCAGACAGGCACCAATATCACAACCACATGGTTTGATCTGATCTTCGCCCAGCCCGGTGCCGGTAAATCTGTACTTTTGAACTCTTTGAACCTCAGCACAGTTTTGGGACCCGGCCTATCAAAGCTTCCTTATGTTGCAGTGATTGATATTGGCCCGTCCTCTTCCGGTCTGATCTCCATGATCCGTGAAGCCCTACCGCTGAACCGCCAGCATGAGGCCGCCTATTACCGCCTGCAAATGTCGCATCAATATGCGATCAATCCTTTTGATACACAGCTTGGCTGCCGCTATCCGCTGCCGGATGAGCGCAGCTATCTGACCGAGCTTTTGGTTCTGCTCTGCACGCCTGCGGGGTATGAAAAACCTTATGACGGAATGCAGCAGCTCGCAGGCCTTGTGGTGGACGAGATGTTCCGCTGGCGCGATGACAAGGCCGCAAATGCCGAGGCACGCCCCTATCTGCCACGGCTGGAGCCGGAAGTGGATGAAGCGCTGCAAAAATTCAATGTGCATCTGCCTGCCGATCCGTTTTGGTGGGATATTGTCGATAAAATGTACGAGCTTGAGCAGTATCACATCGCCCATATCGCGCAGCGCCACGCCGTTCCAACCCTGAACGACTCCATTACGGCCTCGCGTCGTCCGCAGATCCGTTCCTTGCTTGAAGAAACATCTGTGAATTTCAGTGCAGAAACTGTGATCTCGGCGTTCGAACGCATGATCACCTCTT
Organism: Alphaproteobacteria bacterium; assembly: GCA_041583395.1. Classification (GTDB taxonomy): domain Bacteria; phylum Pseudomonadota; class Alphaproteobacteria; order Micavibrionales; family Micavibrionaceae; genus UBA6929. Next base: position 365 of record JBFHFW010000227.1, on the reverse strand, counting down.
CAATTCGTGAATACCCGATCCTGTCTTCTGTCACGCAATTTGATATTGCCGGTGCGCGGGTTTGCTCGCTGGATCTGATGGATGTTGCCCCGCAAGGCGATGAAACCGCCGACCGCCAGACCGCGATCATGTATATGCTAGCGCGCCATGCGCTGGTGCGTAGCTGGTGGATGAGCAAAGACTCTCTAGCCACCGTACCCGAGAAATACCGCCCCTATCATGAGTTCCGTTTGCAGGAAATTGCCGAATCGCCCAAACGCATGTGCTATGACGAGTTTCACCGTACCAGTTCATCCCATTCTGTGCGCGCGCAAGTCATACGCGATGTGCGTGAAGGCCGCAAACGCGGGGTACAAATTGTTCTG
>JBFHFW010000226.1:0-2580 GCA_041583395.1 Alphaproteobacteria bacterium | reverse complement strand
TGAATGGCACACGTTATAGGTGCCGCCCCTATGTCTTTTATTTTGGCGGGAAAGTATTAATAGAACCTTGCCAAAAAGCAGAAAAATTGAATTTTTTTGAGAAATAATTCTCTTTTTAAAACAATTCTTTACATAAGTATTCAGATTAGAAAGTTTATGGGAATTTTTTATGAGCGGTTGGTTTGAAACGGAGGCAACAAAAAATATTTATTGCCCGAACATGTCATCCAATAGCGGCATATCTTCGATGAGAAGTTCTTCATTTGTTAAATTAACGGTGCCTTGCGCATCGACATCAATATTGCTTCTAAATAAGGAGCCTTTGAAAACCATACAGCATTCAAGATGATAACTACCATCCTCATAGGCATCAAGTAATATCACAGGAGAAATCATTGCTCCGATTGCTTTGCGCGCATTGGGCGGGGGATCTTCCTTCCAGTTGATATCATCGATGTTCTCGACAATTAAAAAGCGCCCGTGTTTGCCGCGCACATAGTTAAAGAAGAAACGGATATAGTCTTCTATATTCTCTTCATCGAGCTGAATAGGTGCCTCTTTGTTGAAACTATAAATAACCTCGTTCGTAAAATTAAGGACAACGCTTTTTACAGGGTTATAAAGAACAAAGCACTTATTAGCAGGCATGACCGTGTGATCCGCGATATTCAATAAACGCACCGCATTATAAAAGGGTATGTCCAGCGCCATAATGGTGGTGTCTGCCGGATCAAACTGCGTATCTTCTAGTAAGGGATTAATGTGCGTCAGGATTGTTTCGATCTCGGCGGGTTCTAATTTTTCAAAGGCTTCTTGGAACATGGTGAAAACTTATCGCTATAAGGAGTGAGGATGGCTGAATATGCCGAATGTGTTTATTTTATAAGGTGTTTTGCGCTTTTTTTCAAGGATCACGGTTTAGGAGCGGTTATTTTCTGAGTCATCCAGCGCCTCAAACTCGCCCTCGATAATGTCACTCTCGGTTGTTTGAATATTCATATGCTTTTTAATGGCAGCTTTAAGAGCGGCGCGCACGGGCGGCAAGAGAAGCAAGAATCCGATTGTATCGGTAACAAAGCCCGGTGTGATAAGCGTGGCACCCGCCGCAATCAGGCAAGCGCCATCGAAGAGCTCCCCCAAGGGCATTTGTCCACGGGCGGCGGCTTTTTGGATTTCGGTGATCGTGTGCATACCTTGATATTTGACCAATGCGCCGCCCAAAATTGCCGTGAGCAGGGATAATAACAACGTCATGCCGAGCCCGATATGCTCGCCCACAGCCATAAACACAGAAATTTCTGCAAGCGGGATGATGACAAAGATAATAAAAAAGGGCATAAATTCTGATACCATGTTAGGGTTTAAGTCTCTGAACTATGATAGACTGAAGGTATAAAGTCAAAAAAGGAAAAGTTACGTGCCTGCCGATATTATTATTTACGCTATTATAGCCGCTGGTCTTGCGATCTGGTTGCGCAATTTGCTGGGCACTAATCCCGGCGATGAGCAACGCCCGACATCAGCCAAAGGTCAGATGCAACAGGTGCAAAATGCGCATCATCTGGAGCTGCCATTGGAGTTAGGCGAGCAGAAAAAGACACCCGAAGAGCTTATTGCACAATATGCACATGACCGCACGGGTGCGCTTTTGATTGATAATAAAACAGCGGAAAACGGGCTCTTGGATATTTTGGCAGCTGACAAGAATTTCGACATCAAATTTTTCTTCGAAGCTTCGCAAGATGTTTTTGCCATGGTGGTCGAAGCCTTTGCCGATAATGACCGCGGAATATTGCGTGATATGCTGAGTGAGCCTGTTTATAACGCTTTCGAGCGGGTCATGACCGCACGCGAGCAAGCAGGTGAACGCGCAGTTGCCGAAATTCACTCTATCCAGAAAACAAAAATTATTGAAGCGGGCGTGCAAGGAAAAAAAGCCAGCATCACTGTGTGTTTTGAAGCCGGAGAAACATCAGCCATTTATAACAAGGACGGTGAATTGATCGCAGGGCATCCTGATAAAACCACGAATATGACCGATATCTGGACGTTCTCGCGTGATTTAAAGTCCAAAGACCCGCGCTGGTTGGTCACCGAAACGCGCGGTGATTTTGAAGATGACAACGAAACCATCCCCAATGCGGGGGAATAGGTGCCAATGCGCTTTGTCCTTGTTGCTCTTTTACTTTTTCTAACAGCCTGTGAGGAACCTGCTCCGCGTGAGCCCAAGCTGGTGATTAAACAGGCAAGCTACAAGGATCTTTCCGGTTGGGCCCAAGATGACTTTAGCCAGATCGTGCCTGCTTTCGAGAAATCCTGTACGCGCATCCTTAAGCGCTCTGCCGAACAAAGCTTCGGCGCATTAGAACAATCGGGAACCTATGGCGATTGGCAGCCTTTATGCCGGATTTTTATGGCGCTGGAGGATAAGAGCGCGCCGTCCATACGGTTTTTCTTTGAGCAGCATTTCAGCCCTTATACAATTTTTGCCGATGATAAGGCCGAGGGTTTATTTACCGGTTATTATGAAGCCTCATTAAGGGGTGCCTTAACAAAATACGGGCCTTATAAATATCCGCT
>JBFHFW010000225.1:0-2599 GCA_041583395.1 Alphaproteobacteria bacterium | reverse complement strand
TGCCGAGGACGCACCACGTCTGAAGCCTTATTTGAAATTGGCAGAGCAGCTTGGCGAGTTCGCCGGACAGATCACCGGACACGCCATCGAATCTATCAAGATCGAGTATCACGGCACAGTCACCGAAGTGAACACCGCACCAATTACGTCCGTATTGGTGGCTCATCTGCTGGCCTCGCAGATGGATAGCGTGAATATGGTCAATGCTTTGCAAATCGCCGAAGCACGCGGCATTGAGATCTCGCAAAGCTTTACGGGTTCATCCAAAGACTGGCGCTCGATGATTAATGTGATCGTTAAAACATCCAAGCGCGAACGCAATGTCAAAGGCACCCTCTTCACCGGTAAAGAGCCCCGCATTGTCGAAATTGAAAATGTTGCGGTCGAAGCGGCACTTGGCAAACATATGCTCTTTATCCGCAATGATGACACACCGGGTTTGATCGGCAAAGTCGGTAGCTTGCTGGCTGAAGGCGGCCTGAATATCGCTGACTTCCGTCTTGGCCGGAATGATAAGGGCGCAGTTTGCCTTGTCTCGCTGGACACACCTGTGGATGATGCACTATTCACCAAAATCGCAGAATTGCCGCAGGTACAAAGCGCCGTGCGGTTAAGCTTTTAAATTTTTGAGCATATATCATTAATAAAAAGCCGCGGAGCTTACTTCGTGGCTTTTTTAATTTGGAACAGGCACACTATAGGACAGCTTGACCACCGGATCAGAATCTCCGTTAATAACACGTTTAACGTACCGATCATAATCACTTGGCGATCCATCTCCTTCTCTTGTCATGATTGAAAGTTTGTACGCATTATAATATATATTCCTATCTTTATATGAGCATGCTTGAGGAGCTTCTTTTCTAACCCGAGCTATAGCGTCATCGGGATGATCAATTCCAAAATTATGCCCGAATTCATGACTCATTACGCGTGTCATTCGAACATTAACTTTTTCACAATCCCCTCGTTGTTCACAAGGCGTTGGATCAACTACATAATAATCGTCACCACCAAACACAGAAGCAGAGTTTTTAGGCAAACGAGCTTGAATGGTATTTTCCGCTGTATTCAAAAACATAAATGGCTCTTTTCTACCAAAAAATCCGTTGTCATTTTCAGGCATAGATGCAAACCCACTCGTTGCACCCATAACTGCCCTCTCACCTAGATCAGTTACGACCTTTTTATAGGCAACAATACGTATATCTGGCTGATCATCCAAAGACACAAATTCTACAGATCCCTGATACCAAGGTTTTAAAGCCGTTTTGACCATCTCCGGCATGTCTGCAGGAAAAGACGCTGATTCTGTGACCTCTTTATCTTTCATGGCATGCTGTATTTCATCTGTCATAAGGGCTGTTGGAAAATCACGCTTAAAGAACTTATAATCGGCAACGTCAATCCAGTAACGCTCTTCCACAAGGGCTATCTTTAAAGTCGGTTGATGCATGAGCTTACGCCCTGCGGGTACGCCGTCTTTATTGGCAATTGCATGTTTTTTAAAAGCCTGCTGACAGCTAGGGCTTAGCTGATCCATTAATGTTGGCTGGGGAGGAACGATAGTATTATTAACGGAGAGATCCAAAGCTTCCTGAGCATCTGAAAGTGTTGTCATGGCCAGTAAAAATAGGCCTGTTAAACTGTTACGCAAGTTTTGCTTTCCTTTTCTTTTTTAAACTTGCGGGAACCTACAAAAGGAAAAATCATATGTCAATAAAAATAAGGTGTTCGTTCCTTACCCTGACTTTTTATCGATGAAAACCGCTGGCACAAAATAGAGCAACAAGCCAACAATGATCCCGGGGGCAACATTGTATAAATCACGCCCAAGGCCGAAATAATCCCACGCCAATGCGGTTAAAACGCCGCCCACCATCATCACCAGCGCATGAGCCTGTGAAGGCTGACGCTCGAAAATCTGCACAAAAACCAATGGCCCAAGACCTGCAGCCATCACCGCCCATGCGTAGGTCACAAGGCCAAAGATGCTTTTACCCCCAAAGAGCGCAATCCAAAGCGCAAATAAAGCAACAGCAATCGTTCCCGCCTTTGACCACCAGACATGATCGCGGTGTTTATGGGTAATATCGCGTGTCAAAGCAGCCGAAGACGCAAGAATTTGTGAATCTGCGCTCGACATTGTCGCGGCAAACACCCCTGCGAGGAATAAACCGGACAAGATACCCGGCATCAACTGCGCCGATAGCGTCGGCAAGCTTAATTCCGGATCTGCCAGATCCGGTAATAACACTTTCGCGCATAATCCGGCGATTGTACAAAGCGTCGCCAAAACACTCACCATCCCGGCATAATAAAGCGTGGCTGCTTTGGCGTTCTCGGCTTTATCTAGCACCATGAAGCGGATCATCACATGCGCTTGCCCTAAAACACCCATCCCGCCTAAAACCCAACCGGCGACAAACCCTATCAGGCCGAATTGATAACTACCGGCAAAGAGATTGAGGTAATCGGGGTTCACAGATTTCAAGGCAGAAACCATCGCACCAAAACCACCAATTTCAACCAGCGAAAACCCGACCAGTAATACCAAAGAACCAAACATCACCAGCGCTTGCACCGCATCCGTCCAGAT
>JBFHFW010000224.1:0-2615 GCA_041583395.1 Alphaproteobacteria bacterium | reverse complement strand
TAATGTTAGCACTACAGATATTATGCAACTTTCACTAAGCGCGATCGAATCCGCAAGAGAATTACTGAATGCATCTGCACAAGGCACTCCGCTCAAACAAGTTGATACAAAAAACCTCCTTCAACTTGCAGAACGCGTAGCTCATATCGCTCAAACGCTAGAAGACGGTATTGTTAAGGCCGGATTAACCCCGGATCATCCAGAAAAACTTGCTGCTGCTTTAAATCAGGCCTATCACAAAGCACCAGGTCTCTGATTCAAAGCATAGACTTTCAGGAACAAAGGGGCGAGCGTTGTGCTCACCCCTTTTTCTATTCTGGTCACATATCTATTTACCCGTTGCTACAAAAACCCCGTTCCATTTTCCCTTTGGTGGGGAAGCGATTAAGAGAGCGAGTCGTTCTTCGTACAACTGATAGAATTCATCCAAATCCAGCCCCAGTACCTTTTGCTTTTCAAGGCATAGTGACGTAAGCGCCTGTGCTTCTTTAAATTTGGCAGCCCGATAAAGCGCAATCATCTTGTCATGGCCTGCTTTCAAAGACTTAAATTCCGGTTTTTGCGCCAGCTCTTCATCCCCCAGCAAAGCAAAAACACACACAGCTTCCTGCTTGCCCTGCACCTGCAAAAGATCAAGCTCCAGCGTTGCAAAATCCGATACTTGGCTTTGCGTCTCTTCGCCGATCAAAATACCCACGCCATAGGCCTTGGTTTGCCCTTCCAAACGTGACGCCAAATTCACTGCATCACCCAGTGCTGAGTATGCAAAGCGCTGGCGCGATCCCATATTTCCGACTGCGCAAGCTCCCGTATTAATGCCAATCCCTGCTTTTAAAAGAATTGGTTCTTCACCACGTTCTCCCGCACGGTTTTTTATATTGTCATTAATGGGCTCCAACGCATCTTGCATCTTCAATGCCGCCAGACATGCATGGCGCGCGTGATCCGGATCATCCAACGGCGCATTCCAAAAAGCCATCATCGCGTCCCCCATATATTTATCAATGGTGCCGCGATGCTTCATCACCAAATCCGACATGGGTGTTAGAAAATCATTCATCAGCTGAATAAGGTCTTGTGGTGTTAATCCTTCGGAAATGCTGGTAAAGCTGCGAATATCGGAGAATAAAACAGTGAGCTCCCGGTTTTCTCCGCCCAATTTTAGCTTATCCGGATTTTTGGTTAGCTCGCGCATGAAATCCGGCGAGATATAATGCCCGAAAGCGGTGCGCACCTGCGCTTTTTCCGAGGCCGTGCGCAGATAAGACAACATAACCGAAAGCACAAACAGCACGAAGATACACAAGCTGCTATAAAATGGATCAAGCAATAATCCATGCTCGATATACGCCCAGTTCGCCCCCCAAAGCGCACCACCGATAACACCGGCGCACAAAATCCCCAGAGCCGCAACAGGCACAAATGGCGCAAGAAAAATGATTAACAAGCCTGATATTAAAAGAAAATTGGCTTCCACCCATACTATTTCATGAGGACGTAACAGAAAAGTTTTTTGCAAAATTTGCTCCAGTGCACCGGCATGGATCTCCACACCCGGCTGGAACGGCTCCAAAGCCGTAGAACGCAAATCTTTCAACCCTTCGGCACTTGCACCGATAAAGATATATTTATCTTTTACCTGTGCTGCTGCCGCATCATAGGTCGTTGGATCAAGTACTTTATAAGCCGAAAGATAGTCCTTCCCTTTCTCATCAAAGGCACGGTAATACAGCAACATCTTCCCGTCATCCTCGATCGGAATGATAGAGTTGCCCAGTATAATACGGTAATCCGTATCTATATCATGGCGTCCTGCATGCGGTGTCGCACCGACTTTATAAGCGGCTTTTTGATGCCCCGATCCCACACGAAAAGCCTCAAGAGCAAGCGATGGATATAAATCCTGCCCATCAGAAAATAACAAGCCCGTACGCCGGATTACGCCGTCATGATCTGGCGTTGCCATGAAACTACCATTGCCTGCTGCTGCGCTTTCCAGTTGCGGTAAAAATGTGGCGGCCACACCAAAGGACGCACTATGATTTAAAAACTGCTGCCGATCTTTTTGCTTTAATAAAATTTGCTTTTTAATCTGTGGCTTACGCGCCATTTGCGCATAACTGCCGTAAGTAAAAGCCGAGACAAATCGACCGGATTCTCTAATTGCACGCGCCAATATATCATCATGATTTTCCAGCGTTTTTAGCGTTTCACGCAGCTCATCAAAGCGAGGCTCCTTGGGTAAACGCGCAGCAATGAGATCAGGGGACGCATTATCCGGCTCCGCCAGCACACCATCAAATGCAATAACCTTTGCACCCATCGCCGTTAGATTAGTGATAATCTCTGCCAAAATTGTTCGTGGCCATGGCCACTGCCCCAAAACATGAAGCGAATCATCATCAATATCCAAAATAAGTACTTCACCCGATGCTGCGCGCGGAGTCTTTTGATTAAAGGCATCAAAGACCATGTATTGCATGTCTTTACGCCATGGCGTTTCTGAAAAGCTGTAAAAAATTAAAGCCAGTAGCAATACTAAAAGCGCAATACAGTGAAACCAGCGATGTGTCAGACAAGCAAACATCCCTTGAATCTAGTGAAAAACAATATTT
>JBFHFW010000223.1:0-2617 GCA_041583395.1 Alphaproteobacteria bacterium | reverse complement strand
GCACGACCTGTGCCTCGAAACCGGCCATATTGGTTTCAAAGATCAGAACGTCTGCCGCAGTGGAAGGCGTATCGGTCAAATTTTCAATGTTCATTCTTTATATATGCGTATCAAGTCCGGCAGAGGTCAAACAGCATCTGGTGCGGCAGGTGATAAATCCACAATTTGTGCATCATGTCCTGTATGGGCAAAAAAGCGCATAAGATCATCGGGGCTGAGCGATACCGTCATATGATTGACCAGCGGGTGGTAGTTCACAAGCGCGCCTTCCATCATGGATTTATCCAAAATAACCTGTATGTGGTGCGAGGAATCATTGATCACCGCAAAAGGGCACACAGATCCCGGCCGCACACCCAAATGTGTCCAAAGCCTTTCGCTTGAGCCAAAAGATAAACGCCCTGCGCCAATGAGCTCTGGAAGCTTTTTGAGGTCAATCGCTGTTTCATTGGCGGCAATTATCAGATACATATTCTTTTTCTTGTCACGCAAAAACAGGTTGCGGCAATGAATGCCCGGAATTGTTTCATCTAAATGTGCGCTTTCGGCAACGGTGAAAACGGGTTCATGGTGATGGAGCTCATAACCCAGCCCCAACTGATCAAAGAGCGCGAGTAAATCCTCTGGCTGTGTTGGCAGAGAATCGGTTTCTTGTGTCGGTAAAGTCTGTGTCATAGAGCCATTTATCGGCATAAAGGCGGCGAAAATCAAGGGATTTAAGATTTTATCAATTTTGCACTTGCATCATGCGTGCAAATCACTATATTCACCCAATATTAACTGAAGCGCGAGTGTAGCTCAGGGGTAGAGCACAACCTTGCCAAGGTTGGGGTCGAGGGTTCGAATCCCTTCACTCGCTCCAGTTACAAAAAAGCTCCACCTCTGTGGGGCTTTTTTTGTGCCCATAGTAGTAGAACTGCGAACCCGGTTCATCTTGGATAATGTCATTTTGGGCGCTAATAGAGATTCAAACCCGCAATAGTCTCGACTTTATCGCGGTTATTTTTTCTGTTTGGTTTATACATTCATTGTCATTGAATCATTAATGTGTGTGCCTTGCCATGATAACTCCAGACATAAAAATGATTTTATGGCAAAAAATTTATTTACAATAAAATCATTTTTATGCTAATTATTTTACAAAATAATAGATTGTACAATTTGAAGGGGTAAATCTATGCCTACAGCTTCTGTTAAAGAGGGTAGTAATACTCAGGATCGGTTAGCTCAGGATAAAGATGCCTGTGGTGTTGGTTTTTATGCTAATTTTAAAAATCCTGCAACACATGAAGCATTGCAAAAAGGCTTGGCTGCGCTGGCATCCCAGCAACATCGTGGGGGTGTTGATGCGGATGGGTTGACAGGTGATGGCGCGGGCATTGAAACCCAACTGCCCGAGGCTTTGTTCCGGGAGTTGTATGGAGTTATTGACGATCGTCAGCTTGGTGTAGGGCAATTCTTTTTGCCAAAAGACCATGATCTGCGGGCGCGTACGATTCAGATCGTTGAACAAAAATTAAAAGAACGCGGCTTTCAAGATTTCAAGTGGCGGGACGTTCCCACCAATGACGATGTTTTAGGAGAAAAAGCCAAAGCCGTTAAGCCACATATGGCGCAGCTTATTATTCCCGTGCAAGATGGCATGGATACGCAAAAATTTGAACATGCACTTTATATAGCGCGTCGTGAAATTGAAAACCAAATTACGGCTGAAGGCCTGACCGGTGAGGGAGAGGACGCATTTTATATCCCGTCCATAAGCTGTAAAACGATCGTTTACAAGGGCATGACGTTAGCCACCAACCTAGGTGAATTTTATACGGATCTACAAAACTCCGCGTATAAAACACAGTATGTAAAATTTCATCAGCGCTTTTCTACCAATACATTTCCGGTATTTCCGCGCGCACACCCCTTCCGCAAACTGGCGCATAATGGTGAAATTAATACCCTTAAAAGCAATAAGAACAATATGCCTGCAGTTGAGAGCTTTTTGGAAGAAAGTTATGGCGCGGATGCAGATATTGTTATGCCTATCATTCAAGCTGGTGGATCGGATTCTGCAGATTTTGACAACGTCATCGAAGCCACAGCTTTTGCAGGATATCCGCAAGCCGCAATCAAAAGCCTTTATATGCCAGAAGCATATGAAGGGTTTGATGATATTCCAGAGGATTTAAGAAAGCTCTATACTTACGGTTCTACGGTTTCTGCACCATGGGATGGACCGGCCACAACGGCATTGTCAAACGGTGATAGCCTTTTGCTTGGTGGAGATCGCAGCGGTTTTCGTCCTGTTCGTTACGCCATTACTAAGTATGGTGAAATTATTGCAGGCTCCGAAAGCGGGATGATAAAGTTTGATCAAAAAGATATCATCAAGAAGGGGAATCTTGCCGCTGGTGAAATGTTGGCTGTTGATTTGCTCGAGGGGCGGGTTGTCTATGATCAAGAGCTTAAAGAACAAGCGGTGGCCGCTTTTAAAGATAAAATTGCTCTGGTTGATCGATTGCAAATAATTGAGCGCAATGTTGCTCCGGCAGATCATTATAAATATGCCGAAGATATAAGTGGCTTGCGCCAGCGGCAAAGGCTATTTGATTTTACCGAGGAAATG
>JBFHFW010000222.1:0-2618 GCA_041583395.1 Alphaproteobacteria bacterium | reverse complement strand
GCATAAATCTCATCCGCTGCACAAGCGAGCCAATACCCGCCAGAGGCCGCAACATCTTCGACAAAGGCCAGAACAGGTACGTCTTTTTCTTCTGCTAGACGGCGAATATGCTTCCCCAGTAATTCAGATTGTGCAGGCGATCCGCCGGGGGAGTTAATCACAAGTGCGACAGCCTTGAGGTTGTGCACGTCAAAGGTATCTTCAAGGGCTTTTTCAAAACGATGATAATTAAGCGTTGGCTTGCGCCCACTGCCATCGGCAATAATCCCCGAGAGGCGAATAACGGCGACCTTGGGACGGGGTTTGAAAATCTCGCCGATAACAGGAAGTCCTGCCAGTATCGTACGGGTATTTCGAAGTGTTTTCTTAATGCTCATAGGCGCACTTTAGAGGAGAGGAGCAGCATCACGCAATATCTTTTGTGCCTCTGCGCTATAATCGCCATTTTTTTGATGTAATACCAATCCGGCATGAATGGAGGCCGGAGATTTACGGTTTTTATAACTGCGGATAATGACGCGTTTGGCCGGTGTTCCCACGCGTGGCCATAGCGGAATAATTTCGGTCGCACCAAAGCGATCCCCCATCGCTTGAAGGATTTTATCGGTCTGTCCGGCTTGATGGATGATTGTCAGGCTGCCACGGGATTTGAGGTTTTTATAGGCGCAATCAATCCAGTCCTGTAAGATCGCTTCATCATGTCCCATGGCTGTGGCTTTTGCCGCGCTGGGGGAACGAATATGCGCCCCACCATCCAGATAGGGGGGGTTGCAAATGACATGATCAAAGCAATCCTCAGGCGAAAACTCACGGATATCCGCAGCAATAAAGGTTGCATTCATACCATTACGCGCAGCATTTTCATGCGCCAGAGCAATATGATCATCCTGAATATCAATGCCGGTGAGTTTGGCATCCTTTATGCGGTGAAGCACAGCCAGCCCTGCGCCGCCCACGCCGCAGCCAAGATCCAAGATGGTTTCTTGCGGTTTTGCAGGGCACGCAGCGGCCAGCATCACACTATCCATCGAGGTGTAAAATCCGCCCTTAATTTGCGCCAGCGTCAGGTTTTTCCCAAGGATTTGTATGGTGTCTGTAATCATATAATGAGGGAGGCTATATCGGTTCCCGTGTGAAGTCTAACCCAGGGCTATCATACGGGTTTGTCTTAAGGGTTTCCATTTCACTATTGGCGCAACGATGAATATGTTGTCTAAGTTTTTTAAGCGTCATGGGGTCTGTTTGTTGCGGAAGGGTAATCGTGGTAACCGAGCCGTCTTTTGATTTAGGATCAATATATTCTAAAAAGATAAATCCTTTTTCTATCAAGAGATCGCAAATAATAGACAGGTCTTCTTCATATGCTTTTTCAGGTGTTTTGGGGTTATGATCTAAATGATGGACATCTCTATAAGTGCTCCAATCAAAACTCAACATCCAATGATTTTCACCGAGTTTATCAAGAACAAGAGGGCGCCGTTTCCAGCTTTGTTGAAACTCATGAACAATTATATGCAGTTCTTGAATAACATCTTTTTCCGTATCCGGATAAGCTTGTATTTGATGGAAGCTACCAGTGGCGGTAGGGAACTGTTTGCCATTTCTGAACAGGTAGGTCATTAGTCGCTCGTTACCGTTTTTTGATTAAAGAAATTGCATAAAGTTTAATACTTATTCTTTTAATCTAGACTTAAGAAGGAAAAGAGTCACGCTTTTGATCATTTTCTTTCCCCATAAGTGGCATTTCAAGCTCGGCCAGCAGCATGATATCAACCGGAGAATTGACAAGTGATTGATAGGGCGTGGGCGCATAGGAACGAGGCCAGTGAGAGGTCGCAGCCATTGCGCGCATGGTATTGAGAACATGCTGGCTTTGATATAGTGGTGCGCTGGGTGTTATGGAGGGGATGTTTTGTGCGATCATTACATCGGGGGTAGATGATTTATCCTCTTTAATCTGGAATTTTTTGTCAAAAAAGGCATAGACCTCGTCCAGTGATCGGGCGCGTCCGGTTTTGGCTTCATAAAAAACATTGTGATTGGCTTTTGCTGCTTTGGGGAAAATTACAGCCGCTTGCTGCAAGGGGGTGGCATCACGGGCTTTTAGAAACTCTGAAGCTTGCCCCGCGCCCAAGAAGTGTGCAAAATAAAGCTCTGTCGCGCCGACATCGCCGCCCCATTTGTGCTTTAAAATGCGTTCATTTTCGCTGGCGAATTCAGCGGCCATTGCAGAGGATTTTTCCTCGTCAAAGCGCATATCTAGGACTTCTTTACGGCTTTTCCCTTGCGTGTCTATGCCGTATTTTGCACCGTATTTTTCAACCATATCCATCCATGTACTCTCGATAAACTGGAAGAGACCAGAGGCCGAGCTGGTTTTGGCTTTGATATCGGGATTAAAGCTGCTTTCTGCCTTGGCTTGTTGCATTAGATAGGCAAAATTCACCCCTGTTTTTTCACTTGCGCCCTTAATGGCCGAGACAACACTGCGCGGTGCGCTGTGTATCATTGTGGCTAAGGTGTTGTTTTGCATTGAATTTGCAGGGCTCATAATGGAATAATACTCCTGATTATAAAATCTTCTATAATCAGTTCTGCAACTGCTATGCCACTTTAAG
>JBFHFW010000221.1:0-2626 GCA_041583395.1 Alphaproteobacteria bacterium | reverse complement strand
TAGCAACAAGAATGAGGGAGGTCTCGTTATGGTTTTATCGCCTGTTAAGCAAGAGTTTCGCTGGAGAATGCGTAAATCTGGTAAGCGCATTGTCAATATTTGTACTGTTTTTTCTTTTTATAGTGCGTTGACGCTCGGTGTTCTTGCCGCGCCGGCGATGGCTAATCCGCAAGGTGGTGCTGTTGTTGATGGTTCTGCGAGTATCGCGACTGTAGGATCAGAACTTCAAATTCACCAAAGCTCCGATAAGGCTATTATAGAATGGTCTTCTTTTGATATTGATGCGGGCGAGACCACGCGTTTTTATCAACCCTCCAGCAGCGCGCTGGCATTGAACCGCGTTGTGAATTCCAATCAGGTCAGCCAGATTAACGGTAATCTTATTGCTAATGGGCGGGTTATTCTTGTGAACCCTAATGGTGTTTTGATCGGTGCAACAGGTAATGTTGATGCCAATAGCTTTATCGCGACCACAGCAGATATTGATAATGCTGATTTCATGAGTCTGGACGTTCTTAATTTTAACCGTCCGGGTAATATAGACGGGATTATCCAAAATGAAGGGCAAATCACAATTGCTGATGAAGGCCTTGGTGCGCTTGTCGCGCCCGTTGTGCGTAATGATGGCATCATTCAGGGTAACATGGTGAAGGTGCAGTTGGCTGCGGCAGATACGTTTGCGGTTGATTTCTTTGGTGATGGCTTGTTGAGTTTTGCTGTAGAGCCTAGTGCCGAGGCCAGAGAACTTCTTGCAGAAAATAGTGGCTCTATCATTACAGATGGCGGTGCGGTGCTGATGACAGCAGCAGATGCTAGTGACGTGGTGAGTTCAGTGATCAATATGGATGGCGTTATTCAGGCGCAGTCTCTTTCCGTGCAAAATGGCGAGATTATTTTGAGCGCGAATGGGGCAGATGTGAATGTATCCGGTACGCTTGATGTATCGGGAGCCGAGGCTACAGCCGATGGTGGCAGTATCAAAATCGGTGGTGATTATAAAGGCACAGGGCCTTTGGCCACGTCCGATACTGTGACAATTGATCCCGCAGCCGTGATTAAATCCGATGGGGGTGATACGGCCAATGGCGGTGAAATTATTGTTTGGTCTGATGTGTCAACGGAACTTCACGGTACATTCTCTGCCCGTGGTGGTGATACCAGCGGTGATGGTGGCGTAATTGAGACTTCTTCTGCGGGCACTTTGGGCTCAACAGGGACCTACGTTGATACAAGCGCACCTAACGGTGTGATGGGGTCATGGATTATTGATCCACCCGATATTACGGTTTATGAGACCGGAGCTCCGGGGATTAACGGCATTGATGGTATTGATGTGGCCGATATCAATAATTCAATGACAAATTATTCATTGATTGCAACAGAGACCATTACGTTCCAAGCCAATATCAATATCGAGTTTGAAGGCGCTGGTTTGATTGCTGTAGCTGGTGATCAGGCAGGCTCGGACATGGTTGATCCGATCTATGGCACATCTGTGGCAGCCGGTATTGGTAGTATTAGCGTGTCCAATAACTTTATCCGCACCAATGGCGGGGAAGTGAATTTTCTCACAGGTGGGTCGATTAATGTCAACAATATGACCTTCTTCCTGCGTGGCGGAGATTTGGTTATGACCGCAGGTGATATTAGTATTAATAACAATGCCGCGATTTCAACTGCGGGCGGTGATGTGATCCTGACCGCTGTGGCGGCAGGAACAGGCTCGAATAAAACCAGCGGTAATATCACGACCAACTCGGTTTATATCGAAACGACTGACCAGCTCGGCATGGTGATTGGTGGCATTTCCGTGACAGATGAAAATGGCGTTCAGGATTACGAGAACGACTACGGTAACCCACAAAACGAGTTTTATGATGACAGCCCCGGGGGTGCCATCATTATTAATGCTGATGGTAGTGCAGGTGGTAACAGCGTTTGTTTCGCCGCGGGCTCTGCCGGTAACTGCGTAGTTCTTGATCCGCTGCCACCAATTATGATCACGATTACAGCTGATGATTTGATGAAAGTTTACGGCGATGCTGATCCGCTTTTAACCTACAGCTTCACGGGTGATCTAGCCATGGGTGACAGCTTTGACGGTCTGCTTGTCCGTGATAGTGGTGAGGATGTTGGTGATTACACGATCTTACAAGGCACACTCACGATCGTTGGTGGAAATGGTAGCTATGATATTACCTATGTTCCCGGAACCTTTACGATTACCCCTGCCGAGTTGACCATCACGGCGGATCATCAGACCAAGGTCTATGGTGATGCCGATCCGATGCTGACCTATATGGCGTCCGGCTTCAAGTTTATGGATGATGAGAGCCTCATCACCGGTGAGCTTAACCGCGATGCAGGTGAGAATGTTGGGTTCTATGACATCAACCAGAACACGCTGGATGCGGGTAGCAACTACTTCATTACCTATATTGGTCATGATCTAGAAATTACACCAGCAACTTTGACGATCACTGCTGATCACAAGGTCAAGGAATATGGCGACGCCGATCCGATGCTGACCTATATGGCGTCCGGCTTCAAGTTTATGGATGATGAAAGCCTCATTACCGGCGAACTTGACCGTGATCCCGGTGAGAATGTCGGCTTCTATGACATC
>JBFHFW010000220.1:0-2671 GCA_041583395.1 Alphaproteobacteria bacterium | reverse complement strand
CGCCTCTACGGACGTATTTTTCCGATATAGGGCTTGATTTTAATGCGCCGGAGGCCTTAGATATGGAGCGCGCGCGGGAGTTTATACGCGCAGATGCTTTTTAAGAAGGAAAAGAGAGAAAATGTCTATTGTTGCCGACCGCCTAAGCCGTATTAAACCATCTCCAACGATTGCTGTGACCAACAAGGCACGCGAGCTAAAAGCTGCTGGTAAGGATGTAATTGGTCTTGGCGCTGGTGAACCTGACTTTGATACGCCTGATTTCATCAAGGAGGCAGCATATAAAGCCATTGAAGAAGGGCAGACAAAATATACGGCCGTTGACGGCACGCCGGAGCTCAAAGACGCAATTATTGCCAAATTCAAACGCGATAATAATTTGAGCTATGAACGTAATCAAATCACTGTAGGCACGGGTGGAAAACAGGTTTTATACAATGCCTTAATGGCATCTGTTAACCCGGGTGATGAAGTTATTATTCCTGCACCTTACTGGGTGTCTTATCCCGATATGGTGCTATTGGCTGAAGGCACACCTGTTCCTGTGGCATGCCCTAAGGAAAATGCCTTTAAGCTGACACCGGAAGATCTGGAAGCTGCCATTACGCCCAAAACAAAATGGCTGATCTTTAACTCACCCTCCAACCCAACGGGTGGTGCATATAGCTATGACGAGCTAAAAGCACTGACCGATGTGTTGCTGCGCCATCCGCATGTCTATGTGATGAGCGATGATATGTATGAGCATCTGGTTTATGATGATTTTAAATTTGTAACCCCCGCACAGGTCGAGCCAAAGCTTTATGACCGTACGCTCACCGTTAACGGTGTGTCGAAGTCTTATGCGATGACTGGCTGGCGTATTGGTTATGCGGGTGGGCCTGTGGATCTGATTAAGGCGATAGCCAAGGTGCAATCACAAAGCACATCGAACCCATCTTCCGTATCACAGGCTGCTGCTGTGGCGGCTTTAAACGGTGATCAGTCCTTCTTGGAAGAACGCAATGCCGTCTTTAAAAAGCGCCGTGATCTGGTAGTTAAAATGCTTAATGAGGCCGAAGGGCTGGATTGCATTACACCAGAAGGTGCTTTTTACGTTTATCCATCATGCGCGGGCTGTATTGGCCGGGTAACGCCTGATGGTAAAGTGATTAAAACGGATGAGGATTTCGTAACCTATTTGCTGGAAAGTGAAGGGGTTGCAGCTGTGCATGGTGAGGCATTTGGTCTATCTCCGAATTTCCGTATTTCTTATGCAACGTCAACCGAGGCGCTTACTGAGGCATGCACGCGTATTCAGCGAGCCTGCGCTGCCTTAACCGGAGAATCCGTTGCTATTGCTGCTGCTGAGTAGGTTTTTCAAGAAATAGATACACGGAAGCTTTACCTTTTGGAAAGTTTTCGTGGCGTAGAGTTATTCAATGTTGTGGTCTGCGTAATGTAGCCTGCGTCTTTTAATTTGATCATGCGTCACTCGTCTCTACCGCAGTATGTCTGCGCCGACGCTCCTCGTTTCTATGATCAAAATAAAATACTTTGGCTATAAGACGACGCACATGTTTGTGTTTCGGAATATGGGATTGCATTGGATTTTTGAATGATAAAGCTCGCTTTGTATCAAATCATGGCATTTTGTTGTCTGTTGGGGTTATCGGTTTCGTCTGTTGCGCAAGAGGCGAACCGGCAAGAGGCTGCTTGGGATCGGGATATTGAAGAATTGTGGGCAATGGGTATAGAGCAACTTGTTATGGTTTCAGTGTTTTCTATGTGCCCTGAGGCGAATGAGCGTGATGCTAAGGGCTTTTATGATTATTCTGGCGCAATAAAGCAGGAATGCAGAGAGGATTTTGTGCCTCAAGAGGGTAACACAAAGCGCTAGTTATTGATTGGTGCCATCAAAGAGCGCAAAGAAGCGTTGTGCGATTGATTGTGCTTCTTTTTGGGTTTGCTGGCGGCGTTCGTAATTTTGTACCAGAATATCGCAGACTTCATCAAATTTAGCTTGGTTATCTTCAATAATGCCATCGGCGAAATTGCGCAACGCCCGCAGATTGGTAGGGCTGCCGTCATCAATTTCCAGTGAAGGCTGTCCGGCTTGCCCCTTATTGGTGATCAGGGATTTATTAAAGACATAGAGATTTTCACCAATTTCCTGCGAAAAGCTCTCCATCAGTGCGGATTCCGGTGCGTGGAACAAGATATTGATGAGTGGCAGGTCATTAACCGGATCAACAACGCCAAGGCCGCCATAGCTGTTCCAGTCTTCACCACTAAAGGATCGTTTTGTATAGCCCGTGCCTAGTGCAATCAGGGTGACTTCGGTTTCCTCATGCAGATGTTGACGTATGGCGCCATGGTAGCTGATGCATGGGTTGTCGAAAAGGGAGCCATCAATGCCTGTGATGCCACGCTTGCCGCGTTCATCATTATATTCCACATTAAAGTGGTGGCAGGGAAAGTAGGTTGGTGCAGCTGTTGATGCCATAATAGCATCATACATGGACACGTTAGGTGTTGGGCGTGTCCGGTAGCCTAGCTTTATATTTTTAAGCCAAACAGCATAGCCACCTTCATCAATAAAGTTATTGCGCGTGTGAACGGGCGTATCATCGCTCTCACCGCGTTCTTCCACGATACGGAGGTGGTCACCATCAATATTGTAAACCGGAAT
>JBFHFW010000219.1:0-2671 GCA_041583395.1 Alphaproteobacteria bacterium | reverse complement strand
CGCAAAATGTTGACGAAGCTTTAAAAGGCTTCACCCCGGCCTACACAGGCAATAGCAATGAAAGCAAGGAAGACCGCATAAAAAACCTGCGCACCAATATCGCCGCTCTTCAGGATGAAATCAGCCGCCTTGCCGCAGAATAATTATATTTTAGAAGAAGCTTGAACAGCCTTTAGCAGACGATCACGTGCATCCATGGCCGCATCCATATCGTCTGTTGAGGCTCTTTGAGAGAGAGCTGCAAACTCTCCGCCCTGATTAAAGAATAAAAATGATGTGGACATACCCTGCCCGGCCTCAACGCAGGCTGCCTCATACGTATCAATGCGCATACCGCCCTCTTGCGTTGTTACATCGGGGATAATAGCAAAATCCCCATCGCAGCTTTTTTCTTCCTGCTCAAGATAAGCTTTAACCTGCTCCTCGAAAACGCGCAAAGGCATCTGCGCAGCCAATCCCGAAATATTACCCATGCCCCACTGATATTCGCGCTGACCATCATAAGTACGCGTGCTAATCTCTTCTGTAACATCAAGTGCTGCGCTCTTCAAAAGATCGGAAACAAACAACAAACCGGCATCAACATCGGCTTGTGCAGGCTTTTCCAATACCCCCATGGGCGCCCCAGCAGCAGGCACATCGGCCAGAACCAGATCCGATTCAGCAAGCGGCTCCACCTCGATAAGCGGCTTTGCGCCTTGCATTAAGGGAAGCACTCTTTGTGACTCATCTTGATTGAAAGTAATAATCTCTTCAACCAAAGGAGCTACCTCTACAACAGAGGTTTCAGCAACTTTTTGTGACTTATGATCAACCAGTTCTACGGAAGCCTCCGGTAAATCCATCGCAACCTCATGAGTGCGACCATCATCGCCCAAAGCATAACCGGTAAAGCGATCTTCAACCGTTATGTCCTCATAAGGATCAGCCGACAATGACATGGATATCACGTCCTGATCCGTTGGCGCTTCAACATAAGAGATATCTGCCATCTGCCGCCCGCTATCTCCATATGAGGTAAATGCGGGAACAGATATCTCCTTGCTCCCCGAACGAGCATCGGCTTTTACAAGAGAATCTGACGCCGCCGCAACAAGGTTCCGACCTGAAATCTTATCATCCTGAAGCTTTGCGATTTGCGCTTCTAAAGATCGTATCTTACCCAGTGCAGCCAATCCCTCTTCGGATTCAGCTGCCATCTTGGCCAAACTCACTTGCATATCTTTATTTTCCTGCTCAAGGTGCGCAATCTGGCCCTTAAGCTTAGAGACAAGCTCGGCGTTCTTATAATCGGCATCTAAAACATCCTGACGCAGCTTTTTATTTTCTGCGCGCACGACATCCAACTCGACAATAGCCTTGCCCATATCCAGAATTTTTTGATCTTTTGCTCTCAACTCTGCGGCAAGTTTTTCCATCTCCGCATGCGCGGATTCAACCTCAGCTTCAATCCCTGCCACACCGGCCAAAGACTCTTTTAATGCGGCATTATCTTTTTCCAACGTTTGAACTGTTGCCAGCGCCTGATCACGAGCCAAACGCAAAGTCTCGACACGCGCTGTTAACTCCTGAACACGTGCGCCCAAAGCGCCCTTTTCTTCAAGCGATGTCTCGGCACCATTCAATTTTGCCTGCGCATCGGCAAGTTCGCCCATTAAAAAGCGGTTATCATCCCGCAAACTTTCAAGATCGGCTTGAAGCTTCGAATGATCAACCACGCCAGCACTTTTTTCAATTAAAGCTTCGCGTAAACGGTCATTTTCCTGCTCCAAAACAGAGACCCGCGCAACAAGCCCGGAAACCTCGGCACTCCCTAAAAAACCTTCTTCCGCAGATGAAAGCACAGGCATCTCATGAACCACCTCCTGAGCACTCACATAATCAGAGACAGGAAGGAGCGTTGTATAAATTTCATCCTCGGCGGGTAACGCTTGCGCCTTTTGACGCAATGCAGCCAACCTTGCCTCGTAATCCCGATCTCCAGGAGAAACATAATCGGTAATATCCTCGACATCTTGTTCAGGCTGTGATGCCGCGATAGCTGCCCCCGCTCCATTCACCAATGTACTTACACAACCACCGAGCTGCTCCAGTCCCAAAGCCGCATCGCCGACATTAAAGCTAAAGACACGGTTACCGATAACCGTCTCGAGAATTTTATTCCGCCCCATCGCCTTTAAAAAATCATCATCGCGCCCCAAGCGCACAACGAAAGCCTGATTAGACACGGGATCGACCTGAAATGCGCGCTGTTCCTCGCGACCGGCATTCAACTTTACATGAAGCGCATTATCCGGATTAAGGCGGGCAACCTGAAAGTCCACAGCCAGTGATGTCTCATATTGGCCATTTTGAGCCAGCGTCAAAATCATATTTTGTTCATAACGGCGGGCAATCGCACAATAACCCGCGTCACGCTTATGCTCGCCGTCAAATTGCGCCAGTGTCCAGGCTGTCTGAGGTTGTAGAAACGTTACGCTTTGCGCCTGCACATTGGATGAAGCGCACACACCGATAACTCCGGCGATCAAGGCAGTTGAAAGAAGAAAAGGCGAAACGCGCATATGAACCGTCCATAGATAATGGCAAGGGCGAGAGAGAACCTCTCATAGAATCCTAGCTACAAGCATACACCAGTCATTGACAGAAATAAATAGAGAGCACCAGAGTT
>JBFHFW010000218.1:0-2709 GCA_041583395.1 Alphaproteobacteria bacterium | reverse complement strand
GGCTCATTCTTGTTGCTTTTTTATATCTGCATCTTTAGGGTGTTACATTATTGCCACATTATTGTGTGGTGGAAGTCAGGTTACGCTATCCGGAATGGATATTAAAATGGAAAAATTGCGATCCCGTCAATTATTTGATTTTCTGCCTTGGATAGAGTTGAGGAGACAGCTTTTGCAGTTCCGGTTTTCAACCTTTGTTGTATTCGCCGCCATTTTATTGGGTGTGGCGACATATGCGGCGCTGAGTGATATGCCTCCCTTGGGGAATGATCCTGATACGATTTTCTGGCTGCTCAACGCGGATCTGGTTATTTTATTGATTTTTGTAACATTGATTGCAAAGCGTGCTGTCAGTTTGATTAGCGGGCGTAAGCGTGGCATTGCGGGATCGCATTTACAGGTGCGGCTGGTTTATACATTTTCGCTGCTTGCGGCGGTGCCAGCCATTATTATGACGATCTTTTCGTTATTCTTTTTTCACTATGGTGTGCAGACATGGTTTTCCGCGCGTGTGCAAACAGCGGTGCATAAATCCTATGCGGTGGCGCAAGCCTATCTGGAAGAACATAAGCAGGTTATTAAGTCCGATACGATGGCGATGGCGAGTGATCTGGATCGTCAGGCGGCTTTTATTTTCGATGATCAGCCTGCATTTGAGAAAATTGTTGATCAGCAGGCACGCTTGCGCAGTCTGTCCGAGGCTCTTGTTTTTGATAGTTCCGGGCGGATTTTTGCGCGTTCTGGTTTGACGTTCTCGCTGGAGTTCGAGGCGGTACCAGAGGAGGCAATGGAAGCAGCGCGTTCGGGTGATGTGGTTGTCATGACTGGCGGGAATGATGATCGCGTGCGGGCGCTTGTGAAGCTGCATAATTATGTTGATACCTATTTGTTTGTTGGGCGGATGGTTGATCCAGAAGTGTTGTCTTACTTGATTGACACGCAGGAAGCTGCACAAGATTATGAAGATCTCGAGAGCCGTTATTCTGACTTGCAGCTCAGTGTGGCGCTGATTTTTGTGGTTGTTGGTCTGGTACTTTTGATGGTTGCGATTTGGTTTGGTTTAATTCTGGCGCGCCAGCTTGTAACCCCGATTATTACGCTGATTAACACAACGGATCAGGTGCGTGCGGGTGATTTTTCCGTGCGTGTACCCGAGGAAAGTAAGCTTGAGGAGTTTGATTATCTGGCGCAGGCGTTTAACCGGATGACCAGCCAAATTCAGGAACAGCGTGCAGAGCTGATTGAGGCCAACCAGCAAATTGACCATCGCCGCAAGCTGATCGAGACGGTGCTTAAAGGGGTCTCGTCCGGTGTTATCGGTGTGGATCGTTCTGGTGTTATTAATTTGGCGAATGCCTCTGCGGCCAATTTATTAGGGTATGAGCAAGGGGAAATGACAGGTCAAGATGTTAGCGTTTTATTGCCGGAAGTGGCCTCTTTATTGGCGAGAGCGCATGAGCGCCCCAATAAGATCACGCAAGATGAGATTATTATCTCCCGCGGTAGTTTCGGGAAACGGACATTTTTCGTTCGTGTTGCTGTCGAGTTGATCGGAGAAGATAATGTTGGCGCGATCTTGACGTTTGATGATATGACCGAGTTGCAAGCAACCCAGAAAAAGGCTGCGTGGTCTGATGTTGCGCGACGGATCGCACATGAAATTAAAAATCCCCTGACACCTATTCAGCTTTCGGCAGAGCGTTTGCGCCGGAAATATAAGGCACAAATTACAGATGATCCCGAGACATTTTTGCAGTGCACAGATACGATTGTAAAGCACGTCGAAGATATCGGGCGGATGGTTGATGAATTTTCAGCATTCGCACGAATGCCGGAACCTAAAATGGAAGAGGAAAATCTGCATTATGCGGTTAGTGATGCCGTGTTTTTGCAAAAGCAGGCTTATGGGCACATTCATTTCGATGTCGCCTATCAAGAGCCAAAGACCCAGTTTGTCTGTTCTTTTGATGGACAACAGATCCGTCAGGCGGTGAATAATTTATTACAAAACTCTGTTGATGCTATGGTCGATGTGGATCAACCTCGCATTAATGTCTATTTGACCGCTTATGGCGCTGATGAGCTGGCCATTGCGGTCAGTGATAACGGCGCAGGGTTTCCTGCTGACGAAAATATTGTGCATCTGACAGAGCCTTATGTAACCCACAAAGCAAAGGGAACAGGGCTGGGGTTGGCAATTGTTAAGAAAATTATGGAGGATCATGCCGGATCTATTATCATGGGGGCTCCAGATTGGTTGAGGCAAGATAGCGGATGGGTTGATTTGGGTGGTGCGGTTGTTGTTTTAACGTTGCCGCGTATTGTGAATCTGGAGGTTGAAAAAGATGTCGCATAAGGAAATTTTGATCGTTGATGATGAAGCCGATATCCGATCCCTGATAGAAGGTATTTTGAGAGATGAGGGCTATGCCACACGGGCAGCGTCTAATGCGAAGGAGGCTTTTGCTGCAATCGATGAACGCGTGCCTGATTTGGTTATTCTGGATATTTGGTTGCAAGGTTCGGATAAGGATGGAATGGAAATTCTGGATGATGTAAAGCGCATGTATCCCAATCTTCCCGTTGTGATGATCAGCGGTCACGGCACCATTGAAACGGCAGTGCGTGCAATTAAGTACGGGGCTTATGACTTTATCGAAAAACCTTTTAAGTCGGATCGTTTGCTTTTAATGGTTTACCGTGCTTTGG
>JBFHFW010000217.1:0-2737 GCA_041583395.1 Alphaproteobacteria bacterium | reverse complement strand
TGTGTCCCATAAATCAGGGCTAATAAATCCGCTTGCTGTGCCTGAGAGGCTAAAATATTTTTGCTCACTGGAAAATCTGGCTTGGAAATCATAGGCATGATTAGCTCGTTGGCGGGCTTGCACGTCATAGCGGATATTGATGCCGCCCAAATTTTCGGTAAGTAGCGATACGCGGCTGTCTGTGATGGTCACCGTCCGTGCGGGGATAAGGGTTAGGGCTTTTGGAGATACAGGGTATGTCCATCCTGATAGGGCAATCATGTTGTCCGGCATTTGTTCACCAGTCAAATACAACCCTGTGATTTCAAAGGCGCGAAACCGACCGAGAAATAGAAAATTGACAGGGTCATAGGTCAGGCGTAGCTCTTTTATGGTGCTGATTTGATCGGCATCAAGGCTAATATTGCGGTAAGTGATCGTGCCAAAACCTGTTTGGGGCGCGGGAAGCATGGCTTCGGCAAAGCCGAGATCCTGCATTATTTGCTGTGCTTTTGCCTGAACATGTGCGGGCAGGTAAAATTGCGTCACGCCGACAAGAAAGACCGCAATCAGGGCAATAAGCGTTGTAAAAATAATTAGGATTTTGCGCATGGGCGCACTGTATA
Source organism: Alphaproteobacteria bacterium (assembly GCA_041583395.1). GTDB lineage: Bacteria > Pseudomonadota > Alphaproteobacteria > Micavibrionales > Micavibrionaceae > UBA6929. The sequence continues at coordinate 2,132 of JBFHFW010000217.1, read as the reverse complement.
GCGCTTGCGGCTAAACATCAATATCTTGTGCGAACTCGGCATTGTCCTGAATAAACTCGAAGCGTTTTTCGGCGTTTTTGCCCATCAGGCGCTCGACAAGGTCTTTGACCTCGGCTTGCGGATCAATAAATGCCGTGCCGGAGATATCTTCCAGTTCGTCGGCAAATTCATCACCCAGCCCCAGTGAAGCAACGGCCGCCGCATCGGGCAAAGTCACGCGCAGCAGTGTCCGGCTTTTCTTATCCATCGTGGTTTCTTTGAGCTGCTTGGCCGGCATTTCGCCAAGGCCTTTAAAGCGGCTGACATCAACCTTCTTTTTGCCCTTAAAGACTGTGCCCATAAGCTCGTCTTTCTCCGCATCATCCATGGCGTAATGGCTGATATTCCCCGATACAAGGCGGTAAAGCGGCGGTTGCGCAAGGAAGAGATGCCCATTTTCAATGAGGCCGGGCATCTGGGTATAGAAAAAGGTGATGAGGAGCGAGGCAATATGTGCACCATCAACATCCGCATCGGTCATGATAATAATGCGCTCATAACGCAGATTATCGACATTACAATCCTTGCCGATCCCGCATCCTAAGGCTTGAATAAGATCCTGAATTTCCTGATTGGCGCGGATTTTATCTTTTGTTGCGCTCACCACATTGAGGATCTTTCCGCGCAAGGGCAAAATAGCTTGCGTTTCACGGGCGCGACCTTGTTTGGCTGATCCCCCCGCGGAATCGCCCTCCACAATAAAGAGCTCTGTATCTTCGGAGCTTTTGCGGGAGCAATCGGCAAGCTTACCCGGCAGACGGATTTTCTTTGTCGCCGTTTTACGCTTTTGCTCGCGATCGGATTTGCGGCGCAGGCGGTCTTCGGCAATCTCGATAATGCTTTCGAGCAGGAAATTGGCCTGTGTCGGGTCACTGGTCAGCCAGTGGTCAAAGTGATCACGTATCGCCGTATCGACCCAGCGATTGACGTTATTGGTCACCAGCTTTTCTTTGGTCTGGCCTTGGAACTGCGGGTCTTTGATAAAGACGGATAGGATCACAGCCGCACCGTTCATCACATCATCGGCGGTGATAATGCCGGCTTTTTTATTATTGGTCATCTCCGCATAGGTGCGGATACCGCGGGCGAGGGCAGAGCGCAGGCCTGCCTCATGCGTGCCGCCCTGAGGTGTAGGAACGGTATTACAGTAAGAATGGCTAAAGCCTTGTCCGTCGCGTGGCCACGAAATCGCAAACTCCATGCGGCCTTCATTGTCCGGCAGGTTGGCTTTTCCGGCAAACGCATTGGCCGTCACAGGCTTACGCCCATGAAGTGATGCATTAAGAAAATCCAGCAACCCACCGGGATAATGCAAAACATCCTCTGCAGGTGTCTTGCTGTCTTCAGGGATCAGGGCGGGATCGCACTTCCAGCGAATTTCAACACCCGAATACAAATAGGCTTTGGAGCGCGCCATCTGATAGAGCCAGCTGGGCTTGAATTTGGCTTTATCACCGAAAATTTCGGGATCGGGAATGAAAGAAACTGTTGTCCCGCGGCGGTTATGGATATCACCCAAATTCTCGAGCTTTGATGTGGTCTTGCCTTGGGAAAAGCTCTGGCGGTAGAGCTTACGGTCTTTGGCCACCTCGACAATGGTTTCAATGGAGAGCGCGTTGACCACAGAAATCCCCACACCGTGCAGGCCGCCGGAGGTCTCATAAGCCCCGCTTTCAAATTTACCGCCCGAGTGCAGCGTGGTCATGATGACCTCAAGCGCGCTTTTGCCGGGGAATTTGGGATGTTCGTCAATGGGAATGCCGCGCCCGTTATCACGGATGCTGAGCTTGTTACCGGCTTCCAGCGTAATCTCGATCCAATCCGCGTGTCCTGCGACGGCTTCATCCATGGAGTTATCCAAGATCTCGCCTGCCAAGTGATGATAGGCGCGCTCATCCGTGCCGCCGATATACATCCCCGGGCGCTTGCGCACAGGCTCCAGCCCCTCCAGTACTTCGATCTGGGAGGCATCATATTCTTTTGGCTTGCTTGCAGCCGTTTTGTCGCTTGCGAATAAATCTGACATGGATTCCTTTTTAGGAAAGTGCTAGCGTAAGCGCAATTGAAATAACCACAATATGCGAGGTGAAGCG